>NZ_CAKVGN010000037.1 GCF_934747485.1 uncultured Brachyspira sp.
ATCAATCAATCAATCAATCAATCAATCAATCAATCAATCAATCAATCAATCAATCAATCAATCAATCAATCAATCAATCAAGTAGTAAATTTTTACATATTAAACCATTCCTTCTGGTTTATCTAAAAAGGATAAAAAAGTATGCTTATTGATAACATAGAATCTTTTGAAAATAATATATTAGAAGATGTGCTTCCTGTTTTAAATAAAAAAGTAGATACAGAAATATATAAAGAATACCAAATAAGTGAAATGGCTGATATTGAAAAGAAATTTTTAAATGGTATTATAAGATATGTAAAACCTAAAAAGATATTAGAAGTAGGTATGGCAGCAGGAGGAAGTTCATTAATTATATTAAATGCAATAAAAGATATTAAAGATTCAAAATTGTATTCAGTTGATTATAGTACGGAATATTATAAAGATAAAAATAAAAATAGTGGCTGGGTTGTAGATGAATATTTTCCTAATTTAAAGAATAAGTGGATTGTAAATACAGGAGGACCTTTAGCAAAATTTATAGAAAATATAGGAAATGATATAGATGTATGTTTGCTAGATACAATGCATATTAATCCAGGAGAAATATTGGATTTATTAGTTGTTCTACCGTTTATGAAAAAAAATGGCATTATAATTTTACATGATACAATATTTCATATGGACTATGAAACATCTTATCATTATGTACATAGTTATACTAATGGTCTTATATTTAGTGTTTTAAAAGGAAAAAAATATATGCCAAGTGATATTTATATAAAAAATATAAGTAATATAGGTGCTGTAGTGTTAGAAAATAATTCTATTAATAATACTTTTGAGTATTTTTTTATATTAACATTTCCATGGTCATATATTCCAAATGATGATGATTTTGTTTATATAGAAAATATTATATCTAAGTATTATAATGAAAAGTTATCTAATTTATTTAAAGATGTAACGGGAATAAAAAGAGCAAGAAATTTACATGGAGAAGTTCTAAATACAATAAAAAATGGTAATAAATTCAACAATATTGTATCTAATATATCGAATTTTATTCCTTTTAAGAAAGCTCGTCAAAAATTCAAAAATAGTTTGATTTATGGTAAAGAAATTGATGAACGTAAAATAAAAGTCGATAATATGTTAAAAAAACTTATAAAGGAATAATATAGAAGTTTTAAAAAATTATATCAAGTTCATTTTATATTTATTATTGTATAGCTATTCATGACAATATAGATAATATTTTATTATTATAAGATGTTAAGTTTTTAATATTTAAAATGTTCTTTAAGTATAATTTTTATATTTTTTAATAATTAAATACATTTCAAATATAATATTTTAAAAAAATATATATAATACAATTTATATAAATTCATTTTTTATAAAAAATAAAAGCGTCCAATATATAAATATCAGACGCATGTGTTATATTTTAAGCTATATATTATTTAGCTATTTTTCTTCCTGTAGAACTGCTTATTTGCTGAGCGGAATTTTGTAAAGTTTGTTCTATATCAGCATTATTATTTAAAATAGCTTCATAGGCTCCTACACATATATTTCTTATTTCTGAATAATCAGATGAAGTATATATTGCAGGAGGTATTTGCTTAGTTATTTCACCTAACATTTGATTAAAACCTTCTCCAAAATATTCATCAGCTTCTTGGAATCTAGGGTCATCGTATACAGGTAAATATGAAGGGAATAGCCCATAATTTTTATACATTATAAGTTGATTATCAACGTTTAATAATGAATGTTCTACAAAAGCCCAAGCAGCTGCTTGTTTAACAGGGTCAGAAGCAGTTACAGTTAAAGTAGAACCGCCATGTGAAGAAGCTCTTACTCTGCCTTTAGTATAAGCAGGCATAGGCATAATAGCCCATTTCCCTTTCATCTCAGGCATTTGATCTTTGATAGTACCAGCCCACCAAGCTCCAGATAAATAGGTAGCTATTTCTCCGCTTTTATTTGCTCTTATAGAACCGTCCCAATTAACTGTGTTTACCATTATATTTTCATCAGCAAAACTTCTCAATACTTTTGTAGCTTCTATTGTTTTTGGAGATGATATAGTTATTTCGCCATTTTTATTTAGATAATAAGTATCATTTTGAACCATCATATTTCTCCAAACTCCATCATCTTGTACATACATATTTCCAAAGAATTTTACATTAGGAAATTTTTCTTGGAATTTTTTACCAGCAGCAATATAGTCATCATAAGTTTCTATGGTATTAGGGTCTATTCCAGCTTCTTTAAATAAATCAGCTCTGTAGAATAATACTACAGGACCAGAATCCCAAGCTATAGCTACTAATTTTCCTTCAGTATCATAACTTGTAGATACTTTAGAAGGGTCAACTTTAGAATCTATATCAGCAGGAGCTAATGATTTTAAATCTAAGAAATATTGAGGATAGTTTTCAGCGTAAGTTTGTACATAATCACTTTCTAATTGCATTATATCAGGAACACCTTGACCAGAAGAAAGTACAACGCCGGCTTTTTCATATAATTGACCAGCACCGCCAAATTCTTGCACTGTAATTTTTATTTTTGGATATTTTTCGTTGAATGTTTTTGCAGTCTCTTCTAATGCTTTAGCAGCAACATTCCAACCCCATACTATAAGTTCTGTTTCAGTATTTTCATCTATAGTAGGCAATTCTACAGATTGAGTTTTACTCTCTTTATTAGTTCCTCCTGAACATGAAAATAAGATTACTGAAAATAAAGCAATCAGAACTAAATTTAAATAACGTTTCATATAAAAACTCCTTAATTATATATAAAATATTATAGTATAAAAGTATGTAATATTCTATATGTAAAATATTTTTTATAAGCTATAATTGAATATTTTTATAAATGTATTAATTATTATTTAGTTAATACATTTAATTTTTTATATATACTGAAACAAATATATTTTATCAAAAATAATTTTTTTAAATATTTGCAGGACTTTACCTCGTACTCAAGTTCTTTACGAGTAAATACTTTTCACTATTGCTATAAGTCATAGTCTGCCTTCAGTGAGAACCAAAAGAACTGCATAAGTTTATATTATTTATAGTCTAAATTTACACTTTAAATTTAATATATAAGTTCTAACAATTGCGTTTTTCGCGAAGCGTACCCATAGGGTAAAAACTTTTTTGTGCGTCAAAAAAGTTGATAACATTTATATAATTTACAAAAGTTGCAAAACATAATTATTAATATATATATTAAATATACTTCCAAGTGTATCCTTTTTTCATCTCCAAAATTTCATCAACAGTGCCTTTCGCAATTATTTCGCCTCCGTTGGTGCCGCCTTCCAAACCTAAATCAATTATATAGTCGGCAGCTTTTATAACATCAGGATTATGTTCTATTATTATAACGCTATGTCCTTTCTCTACTAATTTGTTTAAAGCTATGAGAAGCTTATTAACATCATCGAAATGAAGCCCAGTAGTAGGTTCATCTAATATGTAAACTATATGCTCATCGCTTTGTTTTTTTGCTAACTCTGTTGCAAGTTTCAAACGCTGAAGTTCACCGCCAGAGAAAGTGTCAAGCCTTTGAGAGAGTTTTATATAACCAAGCCCAACTTCACTCATTATAGAAAGTGTTTTTGTTATTGATTTATCAAAGTCAAAAAACTCTATTGCTTCATCAACTGTAAGCTCTAATACTTCAGCTATATTTAAAGATTTGAACCTTACGGATAAAGTTTCATCATTATATCTTTTACCTCCGCAAGCCTCGCACACTATTTCCATGTCGGATAAGAAGTGCATTGCTATTTTTCTTATTCCTTTACCTTCGCAGATGTTACATCTTCCTTCTTTGCCGTTATATGAGAAACGTCCTGCTGCAAATGCTTTTGCTTTTGCTGTAGGAGTTTTGGCAAATATATTTCTTATTTTATCAAACACTTTACTATAGCTTACTAATGTACTTCTAATGGAGCCAACTATTGAAATTTGATCAACCAATATAGTATCCGAAACAATATTAGGTATTTCAACACTTTCAAATTTTGAATATTGATTGAGTCTGCGTTTCTTTAGAGCAGGGTAGAGAGTATCTATTATTAATGATGACTTACCGCTTCCAGATACACCAGTAACTACTACTATTTTTTTAAGCGGTATATCAACATCAACATTTTTTAAATTATTTGTTGAAACATTTTTTAATTTTATGCATTCAGTCTCTTCATTTCTTACAGCAGTTTTTTCAAATACTTTTTTTCTCTCGCTTAAATAATTTCCTGTAAGTGAATTATTATCTTTTAATATATCATCATATTTACCTTTAAAAACTACTTCTCCGCCGAAAGCACCAGCATAAGGCCCCATATCTATAATATTGTCTGCTGCCTTCATTGTGTCTCTGTCATGCTCTACTATTACAAGAGTATTTTTTAAATCCCTCAGTTCTTTTAAAGTATCAAGCAAATGATTTGTATCTCTTGGGTGAAGCCCTACAGTAGGCTCATCTAATACATAAAGCACTCCTGTAAGTTTAGAGCCTAATTGACTAGCAAGTCTTATTCTCTGAGCTTCTCCTCCTGAAAGAGTTGCATATTTTCTGCTCAAAAATAAATATCCAAGCCCTACTTTATCTAAGAAACTTAATCTCGTTCTAATTTCTTTTATTGCTTCTTTTGATATAGTATTTTCTCTTTCTGTTAAAAGATTTGGAAGCTCATCAAAGAAATTAATAGCCTCTTCAACTGTTAATGCACATACTTGGCTTATGTTTTTATTTTGTATGGTGTATGACCTTATTATTTCGTTTAGCCTCTCTCCATGACATGAATCACATTCCTCATCAATAAAGAATTTTCCGAGGGATTTATCTTTCCATTCTGAGTAATCTTCACTTGTAACATCATTATTAGAATGCCACTGAGTTATAACATTTCCTACAGAATAATCGCCTCCAAAGAAAAATGTATCAATAACTTTTTTATCAAGTTCATTGAAAGGAGTTTCATATAAATCTTTTTTTGTTATGCCGTTTCTTTTTAAAAATCTCATTAAAGAATCAGTATAATATTTTCCCGGAGTAGAAAACATATTATGAATAGCAGTGTCTAATGCACCGTCAAATAAAGGTTTTGTGCTGTCTTTTATCGCTAAATCTATACTAAATGTAGGTTTGCTTCCAAGCCCTTTACATTCCTCACAGTATCCCCAATGTGAATTAAATGAAAAATGTCTTGGTGTAACTTCAAAATCAAATAATATTCCATGAAGCAAACAAGCTGGGAATTTTGTATGAAAACTTTCTTTTACTATTATTCCCTGAGTTGCTTTTATATGTGCTACTCCGTTTGATAAATCCATTGCCTTTTCAATGGCATCTGCAATTCTTGCTCTTTTATCTTTTCCAACAACAACTCTATCAATCACTATGCCTACAGAATATATTTCTTCTTTTGATAATTCTTTAATGTCTTCTTCAGTGATATCATCTATAACATAGTCATTGTTGTTTATTTGCATTCTTACGTATCCCGCTTCTCTTGTTTTTTCTATAATCTTTTTAATATCTTTGGCATCATTATCATTAAAAGTAAATCTATGATTGAATGAACTATGATATAGAGGAGATATTATAACAAGTTTATTTTGTTCCATAGTGTCAACAATTTCGGTAGCAAGTATTGAAGGAGTTTCGGCTTTTAGAGTGTCTTTATCAGAGCAATGCGGACAATGTGGTTTGGCAAGCCTTGCAAAAATTAATCTAAAATAATCATAAATCTCTGTAACAGTTGCCACAGTAGAGCGAGGATTTCTACTCACATTCTTTTGGTCTATTGCAATTGCTGGTGCTAAGCCTTCTATTCTTTCAACATTAGCATCTTCAAATCTTCCTAAAAATCTTCTTGCATAAGTAGAAAGCGATTCAACAAATCTTCTTTGACCTTCTTTAAATATAGTGTCAAAAGCAAGAGAAGTTTTTCCGCTTCCTGATACTCCTGTGATAACATTTATTTTATTTTTTGGGAGTGTTAAGCTTATATTTTTAAGATTATGTTTATTAGCTCCTTTTATAATGAGAGATGTATTTTCTTCTTTTTTTATATCTTCTGTTTTTATATTCTCTTTTTTCTTTTTTGAAGGCTTTAATATTTCTTTAAGTTCTTTTGCTGTGAGAGATTCTTTTACTTTTATTATGTCTTCAGGCTTACCCTCAGCAACAACTCTTCCGCCTTTATCTCCGCTTAAAGGACCCATATCTATAATATAATCAGCACATTTAATAACGTCCAAATTATGCTCTACAACCAAAACAGTATTTCCTTTCTCAACAAGTCCGTCTAATGCTTTTAATAATTTTTTTATATCCTCAAAATGAAGTCCTGTAGTAGGTTCATCTAATATATATAAAGTGTTTCCTGTGGATATTTTATGAAGTTCGCTTGCAAGTTTTATTCTTTGAGCTTCTCCTCCTGAAAGAGTAGTTGACGGCTGACCTAATTTAATATATCCAAGACCTATATCTTCCATTATTTTTAATATTCTTGTAATTGAAGTTATACCGTCAAAAAATGTAATCGCTTCAGATACGCTCATTTCAAGAACATCATAAATGGTTTTGTCTTTATATTTAACGTCCAGAGTTTCTGCATTAAATCTCTTTCCTCCGCATTCCTCACAAGGCACTAATACATTTGAAAGAAATTGCATCTCTAATTCTATAACTCCAGCTCCTTCACATGTAGGACATCTTCCTGTTTTTACATTGAATGAAAATCTGCCTTTATCATATCCTCTCATTTTAGCAAGTTTGGTAGCGGCAAATAAATCTCTTATAGGCGATAAAACTTTTGTGTATGTTGCAGGGTTGCTTCTTGGTGTTCTTCCAATAGGAGATTGATCAACTTCTATAACTTTATCAATATTTTCAAGCCCTTCTATTTTTTTATGACTTCCCGGAGTTAAAGTCTTACCATAAAAATGATTATGCAAGGCACGCATTAATATGTTTTCAACTAAAGTAGATTTACCGCTTCCAGAAAGCCCTGTAACTACGATAAATAACCCCAAAGGAAACTCAACATCTATATTCTTAAGATTAAATTGATTAGCACCAATTACTTTTAGAAACTTTCCATTTCCTTCACGTCTTTGTTTAGGAATCTCTATATCATCATCGCCGCGTAAATATTTGGCAGTGTAGGATTTATCAGATTTTATAAACTCTTCATAATTGCCAATGCCTACAACTTCGCCTCCATTAACGCCAGCATTAGGTCCTATGTCAATTAAATAGTCTGACTCTTCCATTGTTTCTTTATCATGCTCTACAACTATGACAGTATTATTTTTGTCTCTTAATGTTTTTAATGACTCAATTAATTTTTTATTGTCTGATTGATGAAGTCCTATTGAAGGCTCATCAAGCACATATAAAACACCTTCAAGTCCGCTTCCTATTTGCGATGCTAATCTTATTCTTTGAGATTCTCCGCCTGAAAGAGTAGGGGAAGAACGTTCTACTGTTAAATAAGTAAGTCCTACTTTTACTAAAAATGTTAATCTGTAAATTATCTCTTTTACTATAGGAGCACCAATAACTTCTTCATTTGGTTTTAATTTTAACTTAGTAAAATAATCATATAAATCTTCTATGGTCATTGAAGAGAAATCAGCTATAGTTTTGCCGTTAAATTTTACTGACAAAGCATCATCATTGATTCTTTTACCCTTGCATTTAGGACATTCAACTTCGTCCATAAAATTGGCATAATAATTCATTTTGTAAGTTTCGTAGTCATATTTTAATCTATCTAAAATTCCGGGAACTCTCTCTTCTACTATTTTGCTATGATACCAAAATCTTTTTCTCCATTTTACTTCTTTATCAGTTCCGTAAAGTAAATATTTTTTTTCTGTTTTAGTTAAATCTTTCCAAGGTTTTTTTAAATCTATTTTATAAGTCTTTGCGATAACTTCAAGTTCATCAGTACCATATTCAGCGTCAAAACCGATATGCCCATCTACGAAACAAGATAAAGCACCATCGTAAATACTTAAATTTTCATCTTTTACAATATGTTTTTCAGTAAATACATGCTCAACTCCAAGGCCTCCGCAAACAGTGCATGCTCCCATAGGGTTATTAAACGAAAATAAATTAGGCTCAATGTCCGCAATAGAGTGTCCGCAATTTGCACAAGACCTTTCAGTTGTGTAGAGTTTATAATACTTATCTATCTCAAACTGCTTGCTCATTTTTATTTTTTTCTTTTTAGTTTTTGTATCTTCTTCAATATTTTCTTGACTTTGTATTTCTAATGCTTCTTCACTTTTTTCATGCTCTTCATAGAATGCCACTAAACCTTTTGTTATTCTGATTGCTCTTTCAATATCATCAGTGATTCTTGACAAATACTTATCTTCAACTTTTATCCTGTCAATTACTATTTCTAAAGTGTGCTTCTCATATCTTTTTAACTCTGGTATTTTATCTTCATCAAATTTATAAACTATGTTATCAATTCTTATTCTAGGATATCCTGCAAGTTTAACTTCTTCAATTTCTTTTCTATATTCTCCCTTTCTGTCTCTTACAATAGGGGCAAGCACTAAAATTCTTTTTTCTGAAAACTCTCTTAAAACACTTTGTGCGATTTGGTCTTCACTTTGCTTAGAAATTTTATGTCCGCATTTAGAGCAATAAGGCACTCCAAGCCTTGCAAATAATAATCTAAAAAAGTCATAAATCTCTGTAACAGTGCCCACAGTAGAGCGAGGATTTTTATTTACGCTTTTTTGGTCTATAGAAATAGTAGGGGATAATCCTTCAATATGTTCAACATCAGCCTTAGCCATAACACCCAAAAACTGTCTTGCATAAGCCGACAATGATTCTAAATATCTTCTCTGTCCCTCTTTAAAAATAGTATCAAAAGCAAGAGAGCTTTTTCCACTTCCTGATACTCCTGTTAAAGTAGTTAAGGTTTTATGTGGTATTGATAGTGATATATTTTTAAGGTTATGCTCTTTAGCACCTCTTATCTCTATAGAATTGTTAGACATTGATTTATCCTTTTTTAAAAAGTTAAACAATTATAACATAAATTCTATATAAAAAAAGCTTTATTGATATTAAATATTAATAAATAAATTTTATTACATACCCCGCCCTTTAATATTTGCTGTTTATATTTGAACATAGAATTTAATTATATTTTATAGTAAACATTAAAAAGCATGCCCACCCAAGCGGTATTTAAATTGAGAATTTTTATTAGAAAATAGAATTTTAAAACTTATCCACCGCACGCAGAATGAAACTAAAAGATATAGATATCTTATAATTCAAATTTAATAAAATTATATAATAAGCTAACCGTGCGTTAAAGAGATTATGAATTTAATTAACATTAGGGTGGGTGTGCTTTGACAAATTCAGTAATAAGAATTGATTAAATAAAAAGTCCAAAATAAGACAATAAATATAATAGGGCGGGGTGTGTAAATAAAATTAAAAAAGGCTTTATAATATATCTCTATACTATAAAGCCAATAGTAAATTATGAATATGTGTTATTATATGTCTAAAGCAGCATGATAGCCCCAATAAACAGCATTTGTTATTGTTGCAACTTTTGCAGCATCACCAATCACCCTTACAAACGGAGCTGTGTCTCTTAATTTTTCAACAGTATCAGTGCAAGATTTTTGTCCTAAAGCACATATAACGCTAGTGCCTTCAACTAATACTTCTTTATTGTCTTTGTCAACGCATAATATTCCGTCTTTTCTTACTTCTATTCCTTTACATCCAGTATGAACTGTAACATATTTATCAACTTCTTTTAAAAGTAAAGGTCTATGTCTTACATTAGCATCAGGAGCAAGTTCATCTCTCATCTCTACAAGATGTACTTTCTTGCCTTCCATTCCCAAATGTATAGCACATTCACAACCAGCTAAACCGCCTCCAAATACTACTACATTATCAGTTACTTTATCTTTTTCTTTATAATAGTTGTTTACTATTACAACATTATCACCATCTAAACCTTTTATAGGCGGAACTAAAGGAGTGGAACCTACAGCTATTATTAATGCATAAGGATTTTCTTTTTCAACTAACTCTTTTGTAACTTCTGTGTTTGTACGAATTTCTACACCAGCTTTTTTAGCAAGCAATTCATAAGTGTGAGATAAATCATACATTTCTTTTTTGAAAGGAAGAGCCTGTTCGCTTTTTAATATACCGCCAATTTCTGCTTCTTTTTCGCATAATATAACTTTATGTCCTCTTCTTGCAGCAGTGTAAGCCGCATATAATCCTCCGGGACCAGCACCTGCAACCAAAACTTTTTTGCTTTCTCTAGCAGGCATAATCTCAACTCCGTCAAGCTCTCTTCCTATTAAAGGATTAACAGTACATCTTCTTGTAGCAGTAGCAGCACGCTCAGCCATACAAGTAAAACATCTTAAACAATGTACAATCTCTTCATCTCTGTTTTCCATTACTTTTCTAGGAAGTTCATGGTCAGCAAGCAAAGCACGAGCCATATAAACAACATCAGCCTTTCCAGAAGCAATAATCTCTTCCATTTGCTCAGGACTATTTAAGCCGCCTATTGTAGATACAGGTACAGAAACATACTTTTTTATAGCTTCAGCTAAATAAACGTTGCATCCATGTGTCTTAAACATAGAAGGGTGAGTGTCTCCAAAACCTCTTTGATAAGTACCTGCAGAAACATGAAGCAAATCCACATAAGGAGATATCTGTTTAGCTATTTCTATTCCTTCATCTAAATCATAACCGCCGTCAAATAATTCAGAACCGCTGAACCTAAACTCTATTGGGAATCTCTCTCCAACAGCTTTACGTACAGATGTTAATACTTCTATTGCTAAACGGCATCTATTTTCTAAACTTCCGCCGTATTCATCTTTTCTTTTATTGAAATATGGAGAGAAAAATTGATTTAATAACCAGCCATGTCCGCCATGTATTAAAAGCATTTCAAAACCAGCTCTCTTAGCAAGACCAGCAACATTACCATAAGCATCAACTATGTCTTTAATCATTTCTTTTGTTAAAGATTTTACTTCCACACCGTCAGGACGAACAGTGTCAGAAGGACCCCATTGAGCCATACTCTGTTTTTTGCTCTTGTCTGTCATATATGTTCCGGCATACATACCAGAGTGAGATAATTCTAAACTTGCTATTGAACCATGTCTGCGTATAGCGTCAGCAGTATATCTAGCAGCAGCAAGAGAGTTTAATATTTTTGTATCTAAATGATAAGCATGAGAGCCGTCTGTTTCAGGATGCACCATACATTCGCTTACTGTAACAGCACCAGCACCGCCTCTTGCTCTTAATTCATAAAATGCAGTAGATTTAGGTCCTATACAGCCATCATTAGTTATATCAGTTCCGCCCATTGGAGCTGAAAACATTCTATTTTGAAAAGTAACACCAGCTATTGTTATAGGTTTACATAGATTAGGATATTTATGTTTCATATTTTATCTCCTTACATTTTTTATTTTTGTATTAAAAGTTTTGTCAAAAACAATTTTTAAATTTTAGTTATTTACGGGGACTAGCCCCCTGCGAAGCGTGCCCTTAGGGTACGAACCCCCAGTTCTTTTATTGGTATAAAAGAACCTTATATCCTTCGGATACGCTTCGCGAAGAACTAAATTTTTGATACTATATTAAGCTAAATTAAAATATAATTATTTATTAATTAAGAATTTGCTCTCTTCTCTCTTTTGTCTAAAATTGAATATATTATTGTTAATACTATTCCAAAAATATTCAAAGCACATGCTACCAAAAATGCATTCTGATAAGTGCCATATTGACGATACATGCTTCCCATAACAGTTGGTCCAAAATATCCAGCTATAGCAACACCAATAAACATGATTCCGTAATTAACACTGTTGTTTAATGTTCCAAATTTTGAAGCTGTAAATCCGGGGAAAACTCCCATAAATGAACCAAAACAAAGTCCTACTATTGATATGCCAACATAGAATATCACATTAGTGCCTTCTCCTGATTTGTAAAGGCATAATAAACCTATTGCACCAAGTATGCATGAAAAAGCTAATGTTAATATTCTTCCAATTTTATCTGAAGAGTATCCTGCTATAATTCTTCCAAATACATTAAATAATGCAAGAACTGAAACAGCAGTACTCGCAGCAATAGCACTCATACCAACCAAATTTCTTGCAACTGCTGAAGCCTGAGAAGTAATCATCATTCCTGTAAAAGCTCCGCAAGTAAATAGAAGTATCATTACATAGAAAGCAGGAGTTTTAAGCATTCCTTTCCAATCTTTATTTACAGGAGCAGCATTTGATTTTTTCTTTTCCGGAGGAGTCCAGCCATCTGGCACGAAGTTTGGAGGACATTTCTCTATAGTAAAAGAACAAAATGCAAGTATAATACAAAAAGCTACACCTACAATTTTGAAAGCAGTAGGAGCATCAAATTTATTAACTATTGTAGTAACTATAGGAGGAAGTGCTACAGAACCAAAACCATATACTGCAGTGATAATACCGCCTACTAATCCGCTTTTATCTGGGAAAAATTTTATGCAGCTGCTTATTGCTGTACCATATGCCATGCCTAATCCAAGCCCGCCTATTAAAGCATAAGACACAATTAAAAATCCTACACTTGTAGCAAAACCAGAAAGAAGCATTCCTACTCCCCACATCATACCGCCTACAAATAAAACTTTTTTAGGTCCAAACTTATCATTAACCCAACCGCCGCTTATCATTGTGATAGGTCCAACGCTATTAGCTATTGTATATACTATAGCCAAATCTGCAGAAGTTAATGTTCTTCCCAATATGCCGGATAAATACTCCGCCATAGGTGCGGCAAATACACTCCAAGTATAAATAGAGCCTAAACATAGATTGACTAAACATACAACAAAAAGTATAAACCACCTCTTTTTTGTGTAATTCATAAATATACTCCTATACATTATTTTTTATATGAAAAACATTTATAAAATGTTATTCTCATGCTCTTTATAGTAAAATATTAATATTTTAATGTGTATGTATGATAATATATATATTTAAACATGTCAATATATACATATTGATTTTTATATGTATTTTACTATAGATTTTAATTTTAATAGTGTTATAATAGGAATGCTAAAAATAATAATTGGAGCAGTTTTTTATGGGAGTGCTAAAATACGCTATATTGGGGCTTTTAAATAAAAAAAGTATGACAGGATATGATATTACAAAAGAATTTGAAGAGGCTTTGTGTGAATTTTGGAGTGCAAAGCATAGTCAAATATATCCGGAATTAAAAACTCTTCATGAACAGAGCATGGTGGAATATAAAATAGAGATATCCGGTACTGTTCTTGAAAAAAAGTTGTATTCAATAACAGAACTTGGTAAAAAAGACTTTATGAAATGGCTTGAATCAAAAAAAGATATTCCTCCTACTTTTAAAGACGAGTTTAGGCTGCAGCTGTTTTTTTCAGATTTTTTATCAGAAAAGAATAGGGAAGAATTAATTGTTAATCATCTTAATCAGCATAGAGATAGGTTAGAACATTTGAGAAATAATCAAAAGAAATTTGACTCTATTCCAGAAAAAAATACTAATGCTTTTAGCGATTATTTAGTATTAATGGGGGCTATTATGCGTGAAGAGAATACTTGCAGATGGCTTGAGAAATGTTTGGAGTTATGCGGTAAATAGAATTTTATCATAAAAAATTATTAATACAAAAATACTATAATTTATTTACTATACAATAAAAAGTGCTTTACATATTGCAAATAATGCCGAGTAATATAATATAGAATATAAAAAAAATTAAGAAAGAATATGACAGTTTATATTATAGTATTTATTGTAGTATTTTGTATATTACTTTTTATTGCAAGTAAAATACTTCCAAAATTGTATTCAAAATATATCCAGTCTGATATGGATAGAGTAAATAATTTTATAGCAGCAGAAAAGTATGATTTGGCAATAAAAAAATTAAGAGATATACAATCAAAATCACATAATAAATCTTCTAAAATGTATAAAATTATAGGAGATTGTTATTATAAAATGGGTGAATATCCTTTTGCAATAGTTGAATATAGACATGCAATAGATACAGGAGATGATGCACCGGAAACAGTAATATCTTTAGGTAAATCTTTAAATGCTATAGGAAGAAAAGAAGAATCATTAGCACAGTTTTTATCTTTATTAAAATTGGGCGGAGAGTATAAAGTTAATGTTTCTATAGAAATAGGTAAGATATACTATGATAATGGTCAATATAATACAGCTTTTCAATTTTTTGAGAATGCTTTAGAGAATGATTCTACAAATAAAGAGGCATTAAAATATAAGGCGTATTGTTATGTTAGTGCGGGCAATTATAATGAAGCTATAGTTATAATGAATGGTATTATTAATAAATATCCTAATGACCCTGCTTTGAATTATAATTTGGGACGTGCTTATAAAGGTAAATCAGACTCTAAAAATGCTATTAAACATTATAAAATATCTAGCAAAGACAGAGAGTATGCTATTAAATCTTTGTATGAAATAGCTTTATGTTATATAGAATTAAATAATATAGAGTTTGCTATTAAATATTTGGAAATGGCTATTGCTTATGACGGTATTGATAGAGAGTTGAATTTAGCTATATTATATCAATTATCTGAATGCTACAGCAGAATGGAAAATATTAATAAGGCTATAGAGTATTTAGAAAATATAATTATAATAAATCCAAATTATAAAGATGCTGAGAAAAAATTGGCTGAATATAAAGAGTCAAGATATAGTGATAATATTAAGAGCTTCTTTAAACTTGATGAAAATGAATTTGCTGATTTGGCATTAAAAATAGTAGCTACTATGAATTTAATTCCATATTCATTGAAAACTACAGATAAAAAATATGTTATAATTTTTGCTAAAGACGGAAAGAGTGTGCATTCTACCAAAAAGATAGTATTTTTTAGAATGTCATATAGTCCTATATTTAATGAAGAGCTTATACAGTTATATGATTATGCAGTTAATGCTAATGTGGTTAATTCTGTGCTTGTAACTTGTGCTATGGCTACTCCTGATGCTATAAGATATGCTGCTATGTCAAGAATTGATATAGTGGGTATTAAACGCTTAGAAAGTTTAGTAGAAAAGTCTACATTTACAAGTGTTCCTGTTGGTGTTACTAGGGCTGAAGAAAAATTAGACTGGATTGTATAAATTTTTTGTCTTATGAAAAAAGTTCAAGATTTTTATTTTAAAAAAGCTAAAGAAGAAAATTATAAAGCGAGAAGTGTATTTAAATTAGAAGAGGCACAAAATAAATTTAAGTTTATTAAATCGTCTGATAATGTTCTTGATGTGGGCTGTTCTCCGGGTTCTTTTAGTCAATATATGCTTAATAAGATTATTAAAACAGGTTCTGTTGTGGGGGTTGACATACTTCCTAATAATTTTTCTCATCAGAGATTTAAATTTATTCTTGGCGATATAAAAGAAATGGACGCTTCCACTTTTGACAATATAGAGTTTGATGTTGTTGTTAGCGATGCTATGCCCAATACTACTTCAGACAGAGAAACTAATCATTTGCGTTCTATAGGTTTGTGTGAGAAAATATTTTATTTGGCAAAAGATGTATTAAAAGACAATGGGAATTTTTTTATAAAGGTTTTTGACGGAAAAGATTTGCCGAATTTTAAAAAAGAGCTTAATGATTATTTTGACTCTGTAACAGTGTTTAAGCCGAAAAGTTCAAGAGATGAAAGCAGAGAAGTGTTTTTATTTGCCAAAGGATTTAAAAAGAATAATTAAAAGGGCAAGTATAAAACCTGCCCTCTTGCAAAAATTATTATAAAGATTTAACTATGTCTTTAAGTTTATTTAAATCTTCAGCATTAGGGTGCCCCATAGCATTTGAATGATTAGCTAATTTTCCTTCTATTACTTTTTTCTCATCATCACTAGCCGCTTTAGCTAACATATTTTCAAGATTTTTTTTCTGTCCTTCAATCCACTGACCCTGACAAGCATAAGTGCCAATTATTGTATTAGAAGAATCTATAAATGTTTTAGCAGGATTAAGCATTTTATCATAATAAGCCTGATTATCTCCATAACCAACAGTCATAAATAAAAATACTTTTTTGTTTTTTAATGTTTCCATAAACTTACCAGCAGCCTCATCGCAAGTTCCCTTATAGCTTCCAGCACCAACAAATACTATATCAGAATCATTAACTTTAGCATTGTCTGCTTCATTTACTTTAACGCATTGTAAGCATTCTCCATTAGCAGCTTCTTTTATAGCAAGAGCTAATTTTTCTGTATTTCCGCTCTTACTTGTATAAACTATTGAGTATTTCATTTTACAATCTCCTTTAAATGTTAGATTAATATAATAATATATTATTTCAATATTTTTGCAAGTATGAAGTTTTTTTGAAAATATCTATTAAAAAAACATATTGACAAATTTCGATATGTTTGTTATAATACATATCGATAAAGTTCGATATGTTGTAGGAGGTTTAATGAAAAATTATAAAAAAGATGCTTGCGTGTTTAAAGCTTTTTGTGATGAGAATAGACTTCAAATATTAGAAATGTTAAAAGAAGGTGAGATATGTGCTTGTAAAATTTTAGAAAAATTAAATATAGTTCAGTCAACATTATCTCATCATATGAAAATACTTTTAGATGCAAAAATAGTAAACGCAAGAAAAGAAGGCAAATGGACTCATTATAGTATAAATAAACAAGGCTTTGAAGAGGCAAAAAAGATTCTTAACTCCTATGGAGAATATGGAGATAAAGCAAAAACTAATAAAACAATAAAATGCAAGTGCGATTAATATAATAATGTTTAGAGGCATTAAGATTATGGAAAATAAAAAACAAAATATAAGTTTTTTTCAGAAATATTTAACTTTATGGGTATTTATATGCATGGTTATAGGGGTATTGATATCTAAATTTGTTCCTATCATACCAGATACATTAAATAAATTTGAATACGCCAATGTGTCTGTACCCATAGCAATATTAATATGGCTTATGATATATCCTATGATGATGAGTGTAGATTTTCAAAGCATAAAAGATGTTACAAAAAATCCAGAAGGTTTATTTGTTACTTGGATTGTCAATTGGCTTATAAAACCTTTTACTATGTTTTTTATAGCTTCATTGTTTTTTTATACTATACTAAATCAATTCATACCAAAAGATTTAGCAAAAGAATATTTAGTTGGAGCTGTACTTTTGGGGGCTGCTCCATGTACTGCGATGGTATTTGTTTGGAGTGCTTTGACAAATGGAAATCCATCATACACTGTTGTACAGGTTGCAACTAATGATTTAATAATACTTGTAGCATTCGTTCCTATAGTGAAATTTTTATTAGGTATATCAAATGTTACAGTACCTTGGAATACATTATTTTTATCTGTTGTATTATTTGTTCTTATTCCTTTAACTGCTGGTATTATTACGAGAGTTTATGTATGCGGTAAAAAAGGAATAGAATATTTTAATAATATTTTTATTCATAAATTTGATAATATTACTATAATAGGATTGCTATTAACATTAATATTATTATTTAGTTTTCAGGGAAAAGTTATATTATCAAACCCCATTCATATAATTTTGATAGCCATACCTTTAATATTACAAACATTCTTAATATTTTTTATATCTTATATTGCAAGTTATTTATTAAAGCTTCCTCATAATGTAGCAGCACCTGCAGGCATGATAGGAGCTTCAAATTTCTTTGAACTTGCTGTAGCAGTGGCAGTATCATTATTTGGAGTTAATTCTAGGGCGGCACTTGCCACCATTGTAGGTGTTTTAGTTGAGGTGCCTGTAATGCTTACCCTTGTGAAAATAGCAAATGAAACAAAATATAAATTTAAAAATTAATTTATATAAAAGATTTGGAGTTGCAAAAAATGGAAAACATAAAAACTATATTTATATTTATACAAGATCAAATTATATCTATGAAATGGCTTAATGCTTTGATAGGAAATATATTAAATAATTTTGCTATGTCAGAAACATTAAAAGGCGTTATACAGTTTTTTGTTTATGATGTGATAAAAATATTTATTCTTCTTTCAGTGTTAATATTTTGTATATCATATATTCAAAGCTACTTTCCTCCGGAGAGAACCAAAAAAATATTAGGCAGATTTAATGGAATATCAGCAAATATATTAGCAGCACTTTTTGGAACAGTTACTCCTTTTTGTTCTTGTTCTTCTATACCTCTTTTTATAGGTTTTACTTCTGCGGGAATACCAATATCTATGACATTTTCTTTTTTAATATCATCGCCTCTTGTAGATTTAGCCTCTTTAATACTTCTTTCAAGTGTATTTGGAATGAAGATTGCTGTTGCTTATGTTGTTGTGGGGCTTATACTTGCTGTTTTGGGTGGCACTATAATAGGCAAACTTAAAATGGAGAGATATTTAGAAGACTTTGTGAAAAATATAAAATCTAATGCTAATATAGAAATAGCAAAGATGACAAAAAAAGAGAGATTAATATATTCAAAAAATCAGGTAAAGCAAACTATAAAAAAGGTTTATTTATATATATTTATAGGTGTAGGAATTGGAGCTTTTATACATAATGTTATACCTGAAGCATGGATAAATGCTATACTTGGAAAAAATAATTGGTATTCTGTGCCTTTGGCTTCTTTGGTAGGTATTCCAATGTATGCGGATATATTTGGTACACTTCCTATTGCTGAGAGTTTATATTATAAGGGGGCTGGTTTAGGTACTATATTATCATTTATGATGTCTGTTACTGCTTTATCGCTTCCTTCTATGATTATGATTAAAAAGGTTGTAAAAATGCCTCTTCTTATAGTTTTTGTTGGCATTGTTACTGTTGGCATAATAATAATTGGCTATTTATTTAATGTTTTTTATTTTATATAAAAAATTATTAGCAGATTATTGCTGTAATATTTTAATTTGACAATTATGTTTTATAGATTATACTTAAAAATATGTAAAACTAAATTATCAGTAAAATTATTGAAAAAGTTTTATTTAGCAATCTTGAATAATTGTTTAACAATAAATATATTATAGTTGTTTAAAAAACGGTTTTGTATTTTAAGTGCATAGTTAAAATTACAATTTTTATAATACAGCATAAATATTGTTATTAATTGTAAAAAATAAATATAAAAAGGAAATTATTTTATGAGTAAAAGAATTTTTGAACTTGCTTTAGAAGATGTATTAAATATGAATGCATCTTTATTAAAAGAGATTATAAAAAAGTCTGAGGGAAGGTCTGTAATGGCGGAAGCATGTTGCGGTCATCAGCCTTTAATAGATTCTGTTAGCAATGCAGAAGCAGCAAGTGCATTCGGTGCTGACTTTATAACATTAAATCTTTTTGATATGAATAAGCCTTTTATTTGGGGATTATATAAAGAAAATCCTGATTCTTCAGAATCAATATGGCTTTCTGCAAGATTAAAAGGCATAGTTAATGAGATGAATAAGAACAATGATAATATCATTAGAGATTTGAAAAAAGTTACAGGAAGGTTAATAGGAGTTAATTTAGAGCCTGTGCCGGAAGATAGTAATTATAATCCCGGTTTTAGAGCTTCAAAAGAAAATTATGAAAAGCTTCTTAAATATGGTTTTGATTATGTTGTTCTTACAGGAAACCCTAATACTGGTGTTACTATAGAAAATATATCAAAAGCTGCTAAGGAATTAAGAACAGTGTGCGGTGATAAGATTCTTATTATTGCCGGCAAAATGCATGGGGCAGGCGGAGATAATGTATATTCTATGGAAGAGCTTGACAATATGGTTAAGGCTGGTGCTGATGTTGTTATGGTTGGTGCTCCTTCAACACTCCCCGGATATACTGTTGATTTTGTTCATGAACAGATAAAGAGAGTACATAGTTTCGGAGCTTTAGCAAAAACTGCTATAGGTACTTCTCAAGAGGGTGCTGATGTTAATACTATTAGAGAGATGACTTTATGGTCAAAGATGGCGGGAGCTGATATTGTTCATATTGGAGATGCTGCTTATTGTGGAATGGCGTTGCCTGAAAATATTATGGCTATGTCTATTGCTCTTAGGGGTATAAGACACACTTATAGGAGAATGGCTTATAGAAAATAATTTTATAAAAAATAATTTATAAAAATAGATTATAAAAAGATATAATTGCAAATTTATTTAATATTTTTTAAAAATAAATTTGCAATTATATTAATATACCTATATGATGTATATATAAAGAAACTTTAAGAGGTATATATGCAAAGAATAGATTTTGGCTGAGGCTGTTTGCCTGATCCTCTGGAAGATGAGGGTATACAAAGAGAAGTTGATAAAATACTTCTATTATCAAATGAAAACTCTGCTGAAATGCTTAGTAATTTGCAAAATGCTCTAAATAAATTAAATATTGATTTTCCTATTAAATGTACTGATGATAAGGCTATTATGTCATATTATGGAGTTATGACTTTGCCGGCACTTATAATAGATGATGAGCTTGTTTCTTATGGTGAAATTCTTTCTGAAGAAAAATTAATATGTATTTTACAAGAAAAAATGTTATAATTATATATTAAAATAAAATTTTAAGGAGAAAATTATATGTCATTAAAAGATCTTTTTTTTGGTAAATCTGATTGCGGCTGAGGACCTGCTACAGATCCCTTCGGTGAAGAGGAAAAAGTACAAGAAGAACCTATTGATGCAAGGGTTAAAATACTTGGCACAGGCTGCGAAAATTGTAAAAAATTAGAAGAAAATACTATAGCAGCAATCGAAGAAGCGAAACTTGATTTGGCTATCAAACATGTAGAAAATATGGAAGATATAGCATTTTATGGTGTTATGTCAACTCCAGCTTTGGTTTTAGATGATAAGGTTCTTTCTTATGGAAAAGTATTAAGTAAAGAAGAGATCATTGAATTGTTGAAATCTAATTTATAATTTTTATATTATATTTTATATAAAAAGAGATGAGTATATTTTATATTCATCTCTTTTTTATTATTGTTTTTATGTATTTTTTATAATCTAACAAATATTTATTTATCAATTTAGTAATCTATTAATTAATTTTTTATAATTTAATATGTATTTATCTTTCATTTATTTAAAAACTTAAAAAAATATATCTATTTTTAGAAAAAATTTAGAATTTATCTTGAAATAGTTATACCTATATAGTATAATATATTTATTAATAATTAATACTAATAAGGAGTAATTAAGATGTCAGATAAAAAATTAACAACAGAATTTGGTGCCCCAGTAGAAAACAATCAGCATTCTATGACAGCAGGTGCGAGAGGACCTATGTTGCTTCAAGATGTATGGTTTATGGAAAAGATGGCACACTTTGATAGGGAAGTTATACCAGAAAGAAGAATGCACGCTAAAGGTTCTGGAGCATATGGTACATTTACGGTTACTCATGATATAACAAAATATACTAAAGCAAAAATATTCTCTGAGATTGGAAAGAAGACAGAGTTGTTTGTAAGATTTTCTACTGTTGCTGGAGAGAGAGGGGCTGCTGATGCCGAGAGAGATATAAGAGGTTTTGCTATTAAATTTTATACTGAAGAAGGAAACTGGGACTTGGTAGGAAATAATACTCCTGTATTTTATTTTAGAGACCCTTTGAAATTTCCAGATTTAAATCACGCTGTAAAAAGAGACCCTAAAACTAATATGAGAAGTGCTCAAAACAAATGGGACTTTTTAACTTCACTTCCTGAAGCAATTCACCAAATAACTATAGATATGAGTGATAGAGGGATACCTTATAGTTATAGGCATATGCACGGATTTGGCAGCCATGCTTATAGTTTTATAAACAAAGAAGGTAAAAGGTATTGGGTAAAATTCCATTTCAAAACTCAGCAAGGAATTAAAAACCTTACAGATGAAGAAGCTGCAGCAATAATAGCAAAAGACAGAGAAAGCTCTCAAAAAGATTTATTTGAAGCTATAGAAAGAGGCGACTTCCCTAAATGGAATATGAAAATTCAGATAATGACAGAAGAACAAGCTAATGCAAGTAAAAGAAATCCATTTGACTTAACTAAAACTTGGTCACAAAAAGAATATCCTTTAATTGATGTTGGTGTTTTAGAATTAAATAGAAATCCTGAAAACTATTTTGCAGAAGTTGAACAATCAGCATTCAGCCCTTCTACAATAGTTCCGGGTATTGGTTTCTCACCAGACAGAATGCTTCAAGGAAGATTATTCTCATATACTGATACTCAAAGATATAGATTAGGTGTTAATTATGCAAGCATACCAGTAAATGCTCCTAAGTTTAAACCTAACACTTATCATAGAGATGGATATATGAGAGTAGAGTCTAATGGTTCTAAAGTTGAATATGAGCCAAACTCACAAGGCGAATGGAAAGAGCAAAGAGAATATGCAGAGCCTCCTTTGAAGATTTATGGCGATGCTTATAGATATGACCATAGAGAAGATGATGATGATTACTACACTGATGCAAGAGCTTTATTTAATCTTATGACGGAGGCACAAAAACAAGTGTTGTTTGAAAATACAGCAAGAGATATGAATGGTGTTACTAAAGAAGTACAATTAAGACATATTAAAAACTGTATGAATGTTGATAAGGCTTATGGACTTGGTGTTGCTAAGGCATTAGGTTTTGACGAAAAAGATATAAAATAAACAATTAACAAATAACAATCTCCATAAATAATACGATAATAGTCAATCGATTTTTCGGTTGGCTATTATTGTATTATATACAATATAATTAGTATTTTTCTAAAAATAGTTTTTGTATTTCAATGATGTTTTTTACTATTTACCAAGTATTTTATTTAAGTTTTATTAGTTTTTTTTGTATAAAAACAACAATAATAAGTTGACAAAACGAAAGCAGTTTTATATATTTATATAATTATATTAAAAAATATTATAATTTTATTTATATAAATTTATTTTAGGAGTTATGTAAAATGATTAGCATTATTGAAAATGATAAAAAAAGAAAACTATTCTTTTTAAACACCATCTCATCATCTTTAGTATTAATGGTGCATGAGGACAATTATGTGTTTATGCCTTATTGGGGTGCAAAAATAGAGGCAAGCAGCATAGATTATATTATTGATGAAATTACTGAAGCTAATTATATGGCAGATACTGATAGCAGAAAAAAATTCCAGCTTGAAGTAATACCTCAAATATATCCTTCCTACGGCTACACAGATTTAAAAGAACCCGCATTTCATTTTGTGCATAAAGACGGTTCAAGAATAACAGACTTGCGTTATAAATCACATAACATATATAAAACTAAAAAGAAATTAGAAGGTCTTCCTACAGTATTATCAGATGAACATAGTGAAGTATTAGAATTAGTTTTATTTGATGAATTAAAAAAAATTGAAGTAGTAATTACTTTAGCTGTATTTGAAAAATATAATGCAATAACAAAATCAGTAAAAGTAATAAATAAAAATGAAACAGATTCTTTATACATAGAAAAAATAATGTCAGCAAATATTGACCTTCAGGAATCAAATTTTGAATTGCTTCATTTAGCTGGTTCTTGGGGAAGAGAATGTCATATTAAGAGAAGAAGATTAGAGCAAGGAATGCAGTCTATAGGAAGTGCGAGAGGGGCATCAGGACATGGTCAGAATCCTTTTGCTGCTTTAATATCTCCTAATACTGATGAAAATAATGGTGAAGTATATGCGATGAATTTTGTCTACAGCGGAAATTTTAAGGTAAGTGCTGAAGTGGATATGCATTTAAATACTAGATTTCAAATAGGTATAAATGATTTTGATTTCGGCTGGACATTAATGCCTAATGAAGAGTTTCAAACTCCTGAAGCTGTGCTTGTATATACAAACAAAGGTTTAGGCGATATGTCAAGAACTTTCCACAAACTTTATCAGGATTGCTTAATGTCAAGAAAATATGCTTATAAAGAGCGTCCTATTTTGATAAACAGTTGGGAATCTAACTATTTTGATTTTAATAAAGAAAGTCTTTTAAAATTGGCTAAAGAGGCTAAAAGCATAGGAGCTGAGTTATTTGTATTAGATGATGGTTGGTTTGGAAAAAGAGATGATGATAAAAGTTCTTTGGGAGATTGGACACCTAATGAAAAAAAACTTGGCGGAAGTTTGTCTGCTTTGATAGATGATATAAATAAAACTGGATTAAGTTTTGGATTATGGTTTGAACCTGAAATGGTATCTCCTGATAGTGATTTATTTAGAAAGCACCCAGAGTGGGCTATTCAAGTTAAAGGCAGAAAAATAGAGACTTCAAGATATCAGTATGTATTAGATTTAAGTAATCCTGAAGTATGCGATTATATAATAAACTTTATGACTGATATTTTATCTAAAAATAATATTTCTTATGTTAAATGGGATATGAATAGAAATATTACAAATTTAGGTTCATCTTATCTTAAACCTGAAAAACAAAAAGAACAGGCTCATAGATATATGTTAGGTCTTTATGGGGTATTAGAAAATATTGTTAATGCTTTTCCTAATGTATTATTTGAAAGCTGTGCAGGCGGCGGCGGAAGATGCGATGCTGGTATGCTTTATTATATGCCTCAAGTTTGGACAAGTGATGATACTGATGCTATAGAAAGACTTGCTATACAATATGGAGCTTCTTTAATTTATCCTTCAATATCTTTGGCTTGTCATATTTCTGATATACCTAATCATCAAACACATAGAAAAGAAAGAATAGAAACAAGAGCAAATGTTGCTATGTGGGGCAATTTGGGATTAGAATTGAACTTAAATAAAATAAGCGAAGAAGACAGAAAAATTATATCAGAAAAATTGGAAGTTTATAAAAGTATAAGAAGCACTGTTCAGTTTGGAAGCCTTTACAGATTAAAAGGTTTAGATGCTAAAAATGAATATGCTTGGCTTCACAAGAGCATTGATGAAAAAACTATAGTTGTAAATTATGTTCAAATAAATGTAATTCCTAATTTATTGACAAAGCGTTTGCGTTTACAGGCATTAGACTCTAAAGCTAAATATAAAGTAAATGATTCTGATAAAATCTACACTGGAGAAGAGTTAATGAATGTTGGGCTTGTGCTTGGAGAGATAGCAGAAGATGCTGTGGCTATTCAATGGATAATAAAAAAGATTGATTAATTTTTATTGACAAAAAATAATAGTATCAGGCAATTAACATAATATAATTAACATAATATAATTAACATAATACTACCTGATACTATTTTTTTGTTTGTGTTTTTTTGATTTGTTTCAATATAAAAATTTTTTTAATAAATAGTATTCTGTTCAAAAAATGATGTTTCAATAAATTTTAAAAAAATTTATAAACCCAATTATTAATAAAATTTTTTTATAAAAAATCTATTATTGTAAAATTAAACATCATAATTAATAAAACTCTTCATTAATATGTTATAAGTAATAAAAAATAATTTTGAAAAAATAAAATAATTTTTCATTTATGTATTGACATAATTTTTATTTTACTATATAAGACTTGTGTCAATTCAAGAGATACTGTTTTTGAATTTGTCAATTAAAACTATTTAGGAGTAAATCAATATTATGAAAAAGATTTTGATTTTCTTAAGTCTCGTGAGCATGATCATGCTTACTTCTTGCGGAGGTGGCGCCTCTAGTTCTACTGATATCGTTATAACAGGTTCTTCTTCAGTTTCACCGTTAATGTTCAAGTTAGCTGAAAAATTTGAAGAAGTTAATTCCAACTATACTGTAACAGTAGAAACATCAGATTCAACTATTGGAGTTCAGGACACTATAAACGGCAACAACAATATAGGTATGGCTTCAAGAAATTTGAAAGAAGATGAGTTACCAAGTTTAGATGCTTATTTATTGTGTCAAGATGGTATAGTAGTCATCGCTAACAAAGATTCTGACATTGCTCAGATAAGCGAAGAAGAATTATATAATCTTTACATGAACAATACTGCTATAGGAAGTGTAACTAAATCTATTTCAAGAGAAGATGGTTCTGGTACAAGAAGTGCTTTTACAGACTTAACTTCTATCGGAAAAGAAAATCCATTACCTGCAACTGTTGAAATATTAGATGGAACAGGAAAGGTTAAAACATCAGTAATGAGTGATGCTTCAAAAATTGGATATATTTCTTTGGGTTCTATTGATGATACAATAAAGCCTTTAGCATATAAAGCAAAAGGTCAAAATGAATATGTTCAAGCATCAGTAGAAAATATTAAAAGTGATGCCTACAAGCTATACCGTCCTTTCTACATATTCACTAAAAAGGGTGTAGAACTCGATGAAGGAACTAAGGCTTTCTTAGATTTCATTAATAGTGAAGCAGGGAAAACGGTCATAAACGAAAATGGCTATGTAGCTAACTAATTTGAAATGAATAAGTCGATGTACAATATTTTTTGTATATCGGCTTTTTTTATTTCTAAGTAATTTTTAAGGACATTTATTTTGAGTAAGAATATTAATAAATATAAGTTTAATGAAATAATAGATAATATAATGAGATATATATTTTTTATATGTTCTATATTTTCAGTTATAGTTGTATTTTCAATATGTATTTTTATATTTATCTATAGTGTGCCAATATTTAAAGAGGTTGGATTTTTTCAATTTGTTTTTGGAATGAATTGGTCTCCTTCAACAAAGGATTTTGGAATATTGCCGATGATTGTAGGCTCTCTATATATCACGATTCTTTCAGTATTTCTTGGGGGAGGATTTGGTTTTTTTACAGCGGTTTATATATCAATGTTTGCTCCAAAAAATATAAGAGTAATATTATCTCAGGTAATAGATTTGCTTGCGGGAATTCCATCTATAGTTTATGGATTCTTTGGAATGGTAGTATTAGTGCCTTTTCTAAAAAACTTCTCTCCTAATGATGTAGGTGAGGGGGTATTAGCTAGTTCTATAATACTTGCTATAATGATACTTCCTACTATAACGTCAATTACAAGATACAATTTGGAAGCAGTTTACAAATACTATTATGATGGTGCAAGGGCTTTGGGTAATACTCATTCACAAGCTATTTTTGGTGTTATAGTAAAGGCTGCAAAGTCGGGAATATTTTCTGCTATAGTGCTTGGCATGGGGAGAGCTATTGGTGAGACTATGGCTGTTATGATGGTGGCAGGTAATGCTCCTTTTATACCTAAAGATTTATTCTCATATTTTAGAACTATGACTATTAATATAGCATTAGAGATGGGTTATGCAACGGGCAATCATAGGTCAGCATTAATTGCAACTGCTTTTGTGCTGCTCATATTTATACTTATAATCAATATAGTACTTTCTATTCTAAAAAGAAATAATTTGTATTTTTCATTTTCTTTTTCTAATCTTTTTAGAAAAAACAAAGAGCTTAAAACAAATATAAATGATTTTTCTTTTAAGAAGTTTGACATGAAAATGAATACAGTGAAAGCTACTATTTTAGAATATATTTCTGTGTTTGCTTCTATTGTATCTACACTGCTTTTAGTTTTTATAGTATTATTTATACTTATTAGAGGACTTCCTCATATAACATTAAATTTACTATTTGGTGAAAGCAACAATTCTCAAATGACGCTTTTGCCTGCAATAGTTTCTACTTCTATGATGCTTTTTATGTCTTTAATAATAGCAATTCCATTAGGAGTATTTGCTGCTATTTATTTAACAGAATATTCAAAAGCAAAAAGTCAGTTAATATCTATAATAAGAATATTTACAGACAGTTTATCAGGAATACCTTCAATAGTGTTTGGGCTTTTTGGTATGTTGGTGTTTGCTAATCTTTTTGGTATGGGAAGAAGCATATTAGCGGGTTCTCTCACATTGGTGTTAATAATACTTCCTTCTATAATAAGACAAACAGAAGAGACATTACTATCAATACCTTCAAGTTTAAGAGAGGGTAGTTTAGCATTAGGAGCTTCAAAGGTGAGAACAATATTTAAGATAGTTTTGCCTTGCGGTTTCTCTGGAATAATGACTTCTGTTATTTTGAGTATTGGTAGAATTGTGGGAGAGAGTGCTGCTTTAATATATACTGCCGGTGCTGTTAGATATATGCCTAAGGGTTATTTTAGTGCTGGAAGTTCTTTTTCTGTTATGATGTGGATGTTTTCAAGCGAGGGGCTTTACATTAATCAAACATTCGCTACTGCAAGTATTTTGCTTATAATGGTTATACTTCTTAATGCTTCATTATTTTTAGTGAACACAAAATTAAAAAAAGATTATTAAATTCTAAGGGGATTGAATATATATGGCTAATGAATTAAATAATGTGGTAAACTTTGATTTTAATACTGATATAGCTATTAAGGTTAGAGATTTAGATTTATATTATGAATCTTTTCAAGCTTTAAAAAATATAAATATTGATATAAACAAAAATAGCGTAACGGCTTTTATAGGTCCTTCTGGCTGCGGAAAATCTACTCTTTTAAAAACATTTAATAGAATGAATGATTTAATTCCAAACTGCAAAATAGAAGGGGATATAGAAATAGCCGGAGTTAATATATATAATAAAAATGTTAATGTATCGTATTTGAGAAAAAATGTTGGAATGGTTTTTCAGAAATCTAATCTTTTTGCTATGAGTGTTTATGATAATATTGCTTATGGACCAAGGACTTTTGGAATAAAAAAGAAATCAGAGTTAGATGAGATTGTGGAATATAGTTTAACAAAGGCTGCTATTTGGGACGACATAAAAGATAGGCTTAATAAAAATGCTTTAGGGCTTTCCGGAGGTCAGCAGCAGAGATTATGCATTGCAAGAGCTTTATCGGTTAATCCTAAAATACTTCTTATGGACGAGCCTACAAGTGCATTAGACCCAATAAGCACTGGTAAAATAGAAGACCTTGTTGATGAGCTTAAAAATGAATATACTATAGTAATAGTTACTCATAATATGCAGCAGGCTATGAGGGTATCTGATAAGACAGCTTTCTTTTTGTTTGGCGAGATTATAGAATATAGAGAGACTGAAGAGATATTCTCTAAGCCTCAAGACCAAAGAACAGAGAGATACATCACAGGAAGATTTGGTTAATTTTATAGTTTATTATTTTTTAATAAAAAAATGGAGTAAAAAATGAAAAAATTTGAAGAAGAATTAAATAAATTAACAGAATATGTTGTTGAAGCAGGCGACATGATAATAGAGGCTTTAAGAAACTCTACAAAAGCTTTAACAAATGGAGATATTGAATTAGCAAATCAGGTTATAGAAAATGATAGAAATATAAATAGAATATCTTACAGAATAGAAAGCTCATCATTAAAAATGCTTTTATTAGAGCACCCAGTGGCAACCGATTTAAGAATAGTTTCATCTGCATTAAAGATAGCTACAGATTTAGAGAGAATAGGGGATCAGGCTAAGGATATATGCGATTTGCTTAGATTTTTATTAGAAGGAAACGTGTATAAAAATAATATTGAAACTATAATAGAGATGTCTAATATTATTGATGAGATGATTAATAATTGTCTTAAGGCATTTAAAGAGAAAAATGGAGAATTATCTAAGAGTGTTATAGAGCGAGATGATTATGTGGATAAATTATTCTACAAGATGCGTGATGCTATGGTTAATTTAATAAAGAGCAGCACTGAGAATGCTGATCAGGCTATATATTTGATGATGATAGCTAAGTATTTTGAGAAGATGGGAGACCATGCTGAAAATATAGCCAAGTGGGTTTATTATTACAGCACAGGAGACAGAGTTAAGTAATATAATTATATTTTAAGTGATAGTTGAGAAAAAAGGTATATGCATATATACCTTTTTTGTTTAGGAGCCATAGATATTGCACGTTTTTTAGTTAAAATAAAGTAGGTATTCCTTATAATATAAATAGCT
>NZ_CAKVGN010000038.1 GCF_934747485.1 uncultured Brachyspira sp.
GGGGCTGGCCCAGATAACTTAAATTTGTTAAAATTTAAGTATGAAACGTAGTAAATTAAGTGAAGAAAAACAATTAAAATTAATAGAGCATTTTGTAGCAGGAACTACAGCAAGGACTGCCTCTGCTCTTATTGGAATTAATCGTAAAACAGCGATATTATATTATCATCATTTACGAGAATTAATATTTGAATATGAGAAAGAAAAAGAAGAAGATTTTTTTAATGGAGAAATAGAAGTTGATGAGAGTTATTTTGGAGGTAAAAGAAAAGGAAAAAGAGGAAGAGGAGCTAAAGATAAAATGCCAGTGTTTGGTTTATTAAAAAGAGGAGGAAAAGTATATGTAAAAATGATAAATAATACCAAAATAAGCACTTTAATACCAATTATTAGGCAAAAAGTACAGCCTGACAGCATAGTTTATTCAGATTATTATCATAGTTATGATGTATTAGATGTATCAGAATTTAGGCACTTTAGAATTAATCATAGTGAAAAGTTCGCTGAAGAAAAGAACCATATTAATGGTATAGAGAATTTTTGGAATCAAGCGAAAAGACATCTTCGTAAATTTAATGGAATACCAAAAGAACATTTTCACTTATTTATTAAAGAATGTCAATTTAGATTTAATAATCCTAAAGTTGACAAACAATTGGAAATTATATATAATTTAGCAAAAAAGGAGCTTTTTTAGTTATCTGGGTCAGCCCCAAAAAATTTTATTAATTATTACTATTGTATTAAGTTTTTTGGCAATTAGCTGCGGTGATAAGAACACAGACCCTAAAATTACACCGCCAACAAAAGAAGAAGTAGTTAAGTTTCAAGGAACATGGGGGGGATTACTAAACTACAAAAGCGGTGATATACCAGACAAAAGAGATCTGAATGTAATTTTTACAATTAATGCAGACGGCAGTATAAAAGATGTATTTACTGAACAAACAATAGCTTTAGATAAAATTAATAAAGTATCTGATAATGTATTTGAATTTAGTTTTGAAGATACACAAGAAGGAGTAAAAATGACTTCTAAATATAAATTTGATTTTACAAATAGTAAAACTCCTAATTGTAATCACGTATTGACTGTGGAAAGTCAAGGGGTATCATTATATTCAGGTACTTATGAAGGAACATTAGAAAAAGTACTAGACCCAGCCGCAAGTCAAAATACAACAAAATAATATATTAATAAAAGCCTGTCTTAATATTTTAGGGCGGGCTTTTTATTAGACTTATTTCAGAAGAGCTTAATAAAATTAGTTATATAATTTTCAGTATAATTTTAGTATATAAAATTGCAGTTTTTTTGCTCCTTTTGGTTAAGGTAAAATCAATGCAAATATTTAAAAATATTACAATTTATAAAGTGCAAATTTTTAATATAAATCACATTATCCCCATCTTCTTTCTTTGCGATAACTTAAAGCCGTAAGCATCATGACCTGGGTAAAGCAATGTATAATCTGGAAGATTGTATATAACATTTTTTATACTGTTTTCAATTTCTGCATAGTTTCCTGTCTCTAAATCGGTTCTCCCTATGCCGTAAGCAAATATAGTATCTCCGCAAAATAAATGACCTTCTGTATAATAGCAAACTCCTCCTCTTGTGTGCCCCGGAGTATGTATTACCTTAAACTCTTTGTCTTTTAATTTGAAAGTATCCCCATCATTAAACTTTATTTCTGGGCTTTGGCATGTTATACCTCTTCCAAAATATCCGCTTGCATTTAAATCAGCATCCTGAAAGAAATCATAATCGTCTTTATATACAGCATGCTTTGTATCTTTATAAATCTCTCTTATATCATCAGCACCAGACATATGGTCAAAATGTCCATGTGTAAATAATACATTAATAAGTTTTTTGCCTTCTAATAGTTTTGTATAATCATCATATCCAAATGATAATTTAGCAATATCTATTATAATAGCTTCATCTTCTACAGAAACTATATAAGAGTTCATTCCATACATATTTGTGTTAATACAATTTACTTTTAATTCACTCATTATTTTACTCCATAATTTTTTTATTTAGATTTATAATCAGTTAAATATATATCTATATTATCAAACATTCCAGTAATAGAATTATATTTTATTATTTTTCTTGAATTATCATTTTCTTCTATATATGCCCCCATTTTTGGAAGAAATATAGAAAAAGGTATGCCTTCAATTTTTACTTCCATTTCATAAGCATATTTTTGATTGCTATTAACGTCTATTTTTTTTATTCCATTATATACAACATAGGCTCTAATTTTACTGTCTGGGCTTGATGTCGGCATAATAATACTCATTTGATTTGTAGAGCCTATTGGATAAGCTCTTGCAATTTGGTATATTCCGTACATAGAAAATATTGCTAAACTTCCTGCATTATTGGTATAGTCTACTTTTTTTCTTATATCAAATGTGTATTCAATGTTTCCAAACTCATAATGGTCTATATTTTTTGCATACACTGTACGCATATTTTTTAAATCTATTGTGTAGTAGTTTTCTGATTTTCTTATATTAGTTAAAAAACTTTCTTCCAATTTGAAAGGGTCTTTTAATTTATTTGTTACATTTCCTCTAATGTATGTTTCTTTTATATTCCAGTAATTTTTATCAATAGAAGTTTCTGTGTATATAATTATTGCTTTATCTTTTTTTGAAGATATTCCTTTGTAGGTGAAATATTCATTTTGAGGTAAATTTTTTATATTGGTATATGAATAGTATTGTGCATTTAAAATATTAAATGTAAATACTGCAAAAATAATTATTAATTTTTTCATTGTTATATAATAAACTTAATAATACAAATTTCAATATATAATAAAAGAAAAAAATATATTATTTACCGCATCACCGCACGCAGAGTATGTTTTTAATATATATGTTAGCTAATTATGATAATTTTTTTATAAATATAAATGCATTAACCGTGCGTTAAGAGATATTATAATAATTAATAAAAGCTTGGGTGGGTTTTATATTTTTTAGTGAAACAATAAAGAAAAAGTTTTTTATTGTTTTAAAATGAGGCAAAAAATATATAGGGTGGGGTGTGTAAATAAAATTTATTATATTTAATTGACATAGGGTAAAAAAGCACTATACTTATATATGGGCAAAATATTTATGCTTATATAAGTTCATAATACGGCTGAACGTTTCTACCAATTACCTAAATAATTGACTATAAGTTTTGTGCCTTATTTTAATTAAAGGGGTGATTTATATGTCAAGTCTATTTATAAAGAATGCTTCTTCAATAGTTACTTGCGATGGTAATGATAGAGTTCATAGTAATAGCAACATTTTAATAGAAAATGGAGTTATAACCTATATTGGTAAAGAAGAAAAAAATGCTGATAAAGTGATAGATGCTTCAGGCTGTTTTGTATATCCGGGACTTATCAATACTCATCATCATTTGTTTCAAATATTTACAAGAAACCTTCCGCAAGTACAGAATATGGAATTATTTGAATGGCTTACTAATCTTTATGAAATATGGAAGAATTTAAATCATGATGTTGTTTATTACAGCTCTATTACAGCAATGGGAGAATTATTAAAAACAGGCTGTACTACTTGCTTTGACCATCATTATTTATTTCCGCAAAAAAATTCAGAAATGCTATTAGATTCTCAGTTTAGAGCAGCTAAAGATTTAGGAATAAGAATGTATGCTTCAAGGGGAAGTATGGATTTAAGCAAAAAAGACGGAGGGCTTCCGCCTGACACTGTTGTTCAATCATTAGATGATATTTTAAAAGATTGTGAGAGAGTAGTAGAAAAATATCATGACCCATCAAAATATTCTATGAGTATGGTAGCATTAGCTCCTTGTGCTCCTTTCAATGTAACAGGAGAGTTAATGAAACAATCTGCAGTTTTGGCAAGAGATTTAAAAGTAAGACTTCATACACATTTATGCGAAACTAAAGATGAGGAAGTATTTGTAAGAGAAAAGTTTAATATGCGTCCTTTGGAATATATGGAAACATTGGGTTGGGTTGGTGAAGATGTTTGGTATGCACATGGGATTCACTTTAATGATGAAGAGTTAAAATATTTGGCTGATACAAAAACAGGTGTGGCACATTGTCCTATATCAAACATGAAGTTAAGTTCTGGAGTATGCAAAATACCTGAAATGCTTAAGTTAGGCGTTCCTGTTGGGCTTGCTGTTGATGGAAGTGCAAGTAATGATGGTTCTAGTTTACTTGAAGAGATGAGAGTATGCTATTTACTTCATAGACTTAACTCAAGTGATAAAGCTCCTAGTGCTTATGATATATTAAAAATTGCTACTAATGGAGGTGCTAAGGTTTTAGGACGTGATGATATAGGAAGTTTGGAAGTTGGTAAGGCTGCTGATTTATTTATGATAGATATGAGAAGATTAGAGATGGTTGGTGCTAACTTTGATGCTAAATCTTTATTTGGTACTATAGGCTGGAAAGGAAGTGTGGATTATACTATAGTTAATGGAAAAGTTGTTGTTGAGAAAGGAAAACTAATTAGCATAGATGAAGAGAAGATGTACAAGCTTGCAGATGAAACAGAAAATAAATATTTGTCTATGATATAAATTATGTAAAAATATGTTAAATATTTATAATGTTATATATTTTTGTAAATATTTTATAAACTTATTATAATAAAAAACAGAAAGGAATATTATTAAGCCTTTCTGTTTTTTAGTTTTATATTAAAATCTCACAATGTCTCTAGTTATTTCTTTTAGGCTATGAACACCGCACATAGTCATAGCATCTTCAAGTTCAGCACCCAATTGAGCTGTATATGATTCAACTCCCTCTTCTGCTCCGCCATAAACAGCTATAACAAAAGTTCTCGCAATAACGACACCGTCAGCACCAATAGCAAGAGCTTTTAATATATCAGTACCATTTCTAATACCGCCGTCTACTAATATTTTTATTTTTCCTCTAACAGCATCAACTATCTCAGGTAAAACTTCAGCAGTAGAAGGGCATTGGTCAAGTACTCTTCCTCCATGATTTGATACTATTATAGCATCAGCTCCAGCCTCAACTGCCTTCTTAGCTCCTTTAGCTGTCATTATTCCCTTTATTATAAATGGTCTGTTAGCAATCTCTTTTATTTGTCTTAGTTCATCAACGGTTTTACTTCCAGCTTTTGGAGTGAGATTTTTCAAAAAAGGAAGCCCAGCAGCATCAACGTCCATAGCAACAGCAAAAGCATTAGAATCAGCAACTAATTTCATCTTTTCTTTTATCACATCTATATTCCAAGGCTTAACAGTAGGAATACCTATGCCATTTTGCTTTTTTATCATAGTAGTAGCAGCAATCATTACATTAGGATTAGTTCCATCCCCAGTAAAAGCAGCAATACCAGCATTGGCACAAGATTTTACTAATATATCATTATACTCTTCTTCCTCATATTTATTTCCATAATGAAGCTTAACTGCCCCAACAGGTCCTGCAAATATAGGATACTTAAACTTTTTACCGAATAACTCAAAAGAAGTATCAACATCTTCATTTGAAGCTATTGTATCCATATTAAGCCTTATATCTCTCCATTTGTCATAGTTTCTAATTGCAACATCGCCAATTCCTTTAGCACCAGGACCCGGCATACAGTCTCTGCATACTCTGCCATTACATATAGCACAAGCCTTACAAAAACCCATGCAGTCTTTTGCAACTTCTATAATCTCTTTATATGTCATAAAAAATTCCTTTAATTAAAACTGTATTTTATAATTATATAATAAAAAAATAAATAAAATAGTTTTTAATTAAAAAAAATTATTTTTGTTTCAATATATCAATCATTTCTTTTATGAGATTTTTTTCACTCATAGCAGTCATTAAATGATCTTGAGCATGCACAAAAAGCATAGTGATTTCTATTTTCTCTCCGTCTGCTTCTCTTGTTATGAGATTTGTTTGAAACTCATGAGATTTTAAAAGAAGAGAATCTGCTTCTTTCATTTTTTCTTCTGCTTCGTTGAATTTATTCTCTTTGGCAAGTCTTAAAGCCTCATAAGCTAAACTCTTACTTTCTCCTGCTAAACTAATAATAGGAAATACATTTTCTTCCATAAACTTTTCTTGTTCTTCTGTCATAATTAAACTCCATTTCGTATATTATTTATTTTTATAAAATTGCGGTAAATAGTCTTTATTTTGCTTGATAATTTCATCAAGTATAGTTTTAGCAACTTTTCCGCTTACAACTAATGGATTAACAGTTAATGCTTGAAGTGCTTTACTATAATCTCCATGAACTGCTGCTTCTACTGTTAATTGTTCAAAATTTTTCATAAGCTGCAATAATCCTCTTACTTCAATAGGGAAAGGTTGTTGTTTAAGAGGTTTTAGTTCGTCTCTATAAACATTAACAGTAATTTCAACAGCACAATCATTAGGTAAACAATCAATAGTGCCGTTATTTCTTGTAGATATTATCATTTCTTTACCGGTATTATTATATAATGAACTAATAAGTTCGCAAGCAGAATCAGAATAATATTTTCCGCCTCTGTTATTTAATTCTTCTGGTTTAGTATTTAAATCTGGATTTTTATATATTTCAAATAGTTTTTTCTCTATTGCTTTTACTTGTTCGCCTCTTGTGCCTTTTCCGTCCCTATATTCTGCCAATTCTTCTCTAAGCATTTCATCTGTAAGATAGTAGTATCTATGATAAGGACAAGGTATCATTTTAGTATCAAGCACCTGTTCTTTTATCCAAGCTATTTCAGTATTAATATTAGCAGGTCCATTTTCAAAGCCATTTAAATATTTTTCTAAAACTTCCTGAGTTCTATCAACACCTTTATGTATTACTTCTCTTCCCCATAAGAAGTGGTTTACACCTCCGGCAATAAAAGTAATTTCATCATCAGAAACTTTTAATATTTCTGCCACACTTTTTTTCATGTTTACAGGTACATTGCAAAGACCTATAATTTTTATTTCCGGGTGATATTTTAAAACTGCCTCTGTAACTATTCCAGAAGGATTAGTGAAGTTTATAAGATAAGCATTAGGAGCTAATTCTTTAATATCGTTACAAATATCAAATATTACAGGTATAGTTCTTAATGCCTTAGCAAAACCTCCAGCACCATTAGTTTCCTGACCTATCATTCCATAACTTAATGGTATTCTCTCATCTCTTATTCTCGCATCTAATAAACCAACTCTCAATTGAGTAGTTACGAAACTTGCATCTTTTATAGCCTCTCTTCTGTCTAAAGTTGTAAATATTTTGAATTTATCTTTTAATCCCGCTTTTTCTATCATTCTTTTTGAAAGATTTCCTACTATTTCCAATCTTTCTTTTGAAGGCTCTATATCAACAAGCCAAAGTTCATCTACAGGCAATTTGTCGTATCTATTTATAAACCCTTCTATAATTTCTGGAGTATATGAAGAAGCTCCCCCAATAGTAGCTATTTTTAATTTATTTGACATATTTATACCTCCAATTTTTTATTAAAATCAAGCCTCAAAGCCTTTATTTTTAACAAGCTCTCTAAACCAATAACCTGACTTTTTTATTGTTTTCTTTCCTGTTTCTAAATCACAGCGAATAAATCCATATCTATTTTTATAAGAATTAAGCCAAGACCAACAGTCTATAGGTGTCCACATTAAATAACCAAGACAATTAGAACCCTCTTCTATTGCTTTGTGAAGCCATTTTAAATGTTCTGTTACAAACTCTATTCTATAATCATCTTCTACTACGCCGCCTTTTATAAATCTTTCTTCATTTTCAACACCCATTCCGTTTTCTGTGATAAGCCATCTCATATTAGAATAATTTTCCTGTATGTTTTTAGCTATATCATAAATTCCCTTATAATATATTTCCCAGCCTCTGTATGGATTCATAAGTCTGTTAGGCATTTCATAAGGTTCAAAGAAATTTTCTGGCATTAAAGTGTCTGACTCAAATTTAGTCTCTCTTGCCTTCACTCTCCTAGGCTGATAATAATTTATTCCAAGCAAAGTTATAGTATTTTCTCTTAATAATTCTTTGTCGCTTTCTTCACATACAGGAGTAAGGTTATTTTCTTTTACAAATTCTACTAAATCTTTTGGAAACTCTCCTTTTGTAGCAGGGTCTAAGAAACTTCTATTAAACAGTAAATCGCATATATGTGAAGCTTTTAAATCTTCTTTATTGTTTTCATCTCTTGGGTAAGAAGGAGTGAGGTTTAATATAATTCCTATATCTCCATCTTTTTTAGATTCCTTAAATGCTTTTACAGCCTTTGCACTTGCCAAGTTCATATTATAAGCTACTTGCACAGCTCTTTTAAATGATACAACTTCAGGATAATGAAACTTATATAAATATCCTCCCTCAGCAACAACTATAGGCTCATTAAATGTAAACCATTTTTTTACTTTATCACCGTATAGTTCAAACATCTTTGAAGCATATTTAGCATATAGTTCTACAACTTCTCTGTTTTCAAATCCTCCAATCTCTTGAAGTTTTAAAGGCATATCAAAATGATACAAACATATTATAGGTTCTATATCATTTTTTATAAGTTCATCTATAACGTTATTATAAAACTCAACTGCTTTTTCATCTAATTCTAAAGTTTTGAAATCTTTTACTATTCTGCTCCATTGTATTGAAGTTCTAAAGACATTGTGGCCTGTTTCTTTAATTAATTTTATATCTTCTTTATAATCTCTAAAGAAATTAGACGTATATACTGGTCCTACTTTATTATGGAATTTATCTGGTGCTATTTCAAACCAATAATCCCATATACTTTTATTAGCTTTATTATAAAAACCTTCACTTTGAGGTCCTGATGTAGAGCTTCCAAATAAAAAATTATCTTTAAATTTATATTGTTGCATATTAAAAAAGCCTTATTAATTTATTTATTACTTCCTTCTTCTTTCTCTAAAGATATTTCATAAGCCTTTAGAAAAGGTTTATACATTAAAAAAGAAGTAAATATAAAAACAAAACTTAATATCATAGCTCCAAAGTTTAAATTAGTAGCAAGCAATGCACCTAAAGGGGCAGGTGTTGTCCAAGGAACTAAAGTAACAACATGACCTACAATATTTAATTTTGTTAATATATATGCTATTGTTATATTTATGATAGGTATAAATATAAAAGGTATCATTAATAATGGATTCATAACCACAGGAGCACCAAACATTATAGGCTCATTAATATTAAACACAGCAGGCACTATTGACAATTTACCAATAGATTTTATATGTTCATTTTTGCTTCTCACCATTGCTATTGCCAAACCTAAAGTAGTACCAACACCGCCCATAAACACATAAGAATCAAAGAAACCGCCGGCAAATATTTTTGTTACAGGCTCTCCAGCTTGTAATGCAGCTTGGTTTATTGCTAAGTTTGATAAAGTAATTGCTTTTACTATAGCATCAACTATATTAGTGCCGTGCAAACCAGCAAACCATAATATATGTATAATTAGTAATAATATTATAGAAGGCAAAGAGTCTGATACATGAAGAAGCGGTTCAAATATTTTCATCACTAATTCAGGTATCATCATAATTAATTTCTTTTGTATAATGATATTTAATGCTTGAAACAATACTATAACTACTGCTACAGGTATTAAAAGCTCAAAAGACTTAGCTATAGCAGGAGGAACAGATTCTGGAAGTGTGATAATTAGTTTTTTCTTAACTAAAAATCTAAATATCTCTATAGAAATTATACCAAATATAATAGCTACAAATAACCCTTTAGCGTCCATAAATCTAACGTCCATTACAGGTATATAACTATCAGCATCAACTAAAAATGATTTTGCTACAGCTTCTGCTATAGGTACATACTCAACTTTAGCAGACACAAGTAAAAAACTAAATAGTGATAAAAATCCGCCTGTTATAGAGTTAAGCTGATAATGTCCGGATAATGAATAGCCTATTCCATAAGCTACAAACAATGACATTATGCCCATACTAACATAGAATGGCTGTACTAAATCAGCTTTGAAAGAATTCATAAGATTAGTATACCATTCCATATATAAAAAGTTGCTTTTGTCTGTAAAAGGTAAGTTTAATATTAAAAGTATAAATGAACCTATAATTAAAAATGGCATAGCAAAAACAAAACCGTCCCTTATTGCATTTAAATATCTATTGCTTGCTATTTTTCCAGCTATAGGCAAAATTTTACTCTCTATAAAAGTCATTAGTTTATCATTCATTATTAATCTCCAATAATTAATATATGTATATATGTATTTATTTAAGAAAATTATTCTGTTATTTTAAATCTTTGAGCCATATTTATATAATCTAACAAAAATAAATATTCTTCATTAACTTTGCCGACAACATTTGTTCTGCCAGTATTTTTTATGTCTTTCAATGCTATTTGTAATTCTCCTGCATAACTTCCATATTCTGAAGAATCTATAAGTATATCTCCTCTTTTAATTTCTGGAGCAGCATTAAATATCTTAAAATTATTTCCTTTATATTTTACGCGAGGGTTTGATGACCTAATAAAGTATTCGCTTGCATCTGCTCTGTTTTGATGAAGTTCTTCAAGTACAATTTTTCTCTCTATCTGTGGAATACTATCTAATAATTTAGCCTTTAATGTTATAAGTCTTTTATCTAAGTTTTGAAGTTTTTTGAAAGTCTCTTCATTAGCATAACAATTTGCAATAAATACAGCGTCTGCACCTAAGAAAAATAATTCCATAGCCTGTATTTCTATAGGCAGATTTCTATGCTCTTCTAAAGTGCATATACCATCATCTACAGGCCAAGGTCCGAAACTTGCTTCTTTAGCGTTTACAAAAGCTGATGATTTTATTGAATGTTTTTTAAAACGGCTCATACTTTCTAAGAATAGTTTTTTATCTAATCCGCTATATGCATGAGGGTAAAAATTGTAACAGCCTATTAAATTTTCTCTATTAGGATAATAATTCATTATAGTGTCTATATATGAAGTAGAATTACTCATATTAAGTTCTATTTTTAAATTATAATCATTATAAGTCATTAAGCTCTCTTCATTTCCGCTGAAACCTAAGTCTAATCTTATAGCCCAAGCCCCCAATTTATGAAAAAACTCTAAATTATCATAAGATATATCTAAAGATTTAAACACAGCAGGAGAAATATCTAAAGTTGTTTTTATTCCTCTCTCCTTTGCATAATTTATAATCTCAGAAAACTCTTTTATAATCTCTTCTTTAGAATGATTAACAGATAATAAACACATAAAACATCTTGTGAATCCGTATTTGGAAGCTAAATCTATATACGCTCTACTATCCTCCATTTTGGAATGGAAAGGATAAATTGAAATCCCTAATTCTCTCATAAAATATACCCTAATAAATTAAATATAATTAAGCTGTTTATTATTATATTATTATTATTCAACTTTTAAGTTTAAAGCGAAATCTAATATTTTCTCGCCATTCATCATACCATAATCTTTAAAATCTATAACATCTAATGGTTTATTTTTTGCTTTAGCTTTAGCTTGGAATTCTTTAAGTTGGAATTTAACTTGCGGTCCAAGTAAAAATATATCATAGCTATCTAAAAGTTCATTAAATCTTGCAGTGCTCACTGCTTCTATTTCTACTTCAATATTTTTTTTAGCAGCAGATTCTTTCATTTTTTTTACAACCATGCTTGTAGACATTCCTGCTGAACATAATAATAAAATTTTAGTCATATATATTTACCTCTCTTTTTATTTTTATATATTATAAAGATAACACTTTATCTTAATAACTCAAACAATAAAATTTCTACTTTAATCTGGTAATTTTTTGTGTGTTATTTTTTTATTTTGTATATTATTTTTTAATAATGATATATAATAATATAGATATTATTATGAGCTTATATGAACTATGAAAAGTAAATATATAAAAGAACTATTGTCCATTATCTCTAATGAGTCATATATCACAGCAGAAATGCTGGCAAAAAAATTACAAATAAGCGAAAAAACTGTAAGAATAAAAATAGCGGAACTAAATAAAGAATTAGAAAACACAGGAATTAGAGTAGTATCAAAAGCAAGATACGGTTATATTTTAGAGTGCGATAATCATAAAGATGTATCAAATATTAATCTTAATGCACATATATTTAATGATTTTGAATATAGATTAAAATATATATTTGAGCATCTTATAAATAATAACAACACTTATATAAAATCTGATAACCTTATTAATGCATTAGATATATCTAAAACAACTCTCACAAATACATTAAAAATTATAGAAGATAATATTAAATATTATAATTTAAAAATAGAACGTAAACCAAATTATGGTATTAAATTAGTTGGTAAAGAATTTGATATTAGAAATTGTATAATAGATTATTATTTAAAACAGCAAATATACGATAAAAAATATATAAATAAAACTATAGAAGATTTAGTAATTGATTTTATAAAAAAGAATGATATAAAATTATCTGAAGTAAACTTAGAAAATTTTATATTATATATTTCTGTATCGATAGAGAGAATAAAGGAAAATAAAAATATAAGCGATTATAATGATGATAATATATTAAAAGATGTAAAAAAAGAAGAATTGAAATTAGCAAAAAAGTTAGCAAATATTTTAGAAAAAGAATTAGATATAAAATTAAATGATATAGAAACAATTTTTATAGCAATTCATATAGCATCAAAGAGTTTATTAGTAAATACTGAAAATTATATTATACAAAATAAGTTGGATAATGTAGTTCAGGATATGCTTGATTTGATATACGGAAATTTAAAAATAGATTTAAGAGATAATTTAAACTTAAGACTTTTGCTTAATCATCATATGATACCGCTTGATATAAGAATAAGGTATAATGTTTTACAAAAAAATCCAATGCTAAGTGATATAAAGACTAATTATTCTTTAGCATATCTAATAGCATCAGAGGCTAATACCGTACTTAAAACATATTATAATAAAGAAATATCAGATGATGAAATTGGATTTTTGGCATTATTGTTTCAGATAGCTTTAGAAGAAAATAATGAAAAAATAAAGAAGTTAAATATATTAATAGTATGCGGAAGCGGAAAAACAACTTCAAAGCTTCTTATGCATAAATATAAAAAAGAGTTTGCTGACTATATAGAAAATATTTATACTACAGATTTGATAATGCTCAAAGAGTTTGATTTTTCTAAGGTGGATTATATATTTTCTACAGTGCCTATAGTTTTCCAAGTGCCTGTTCCAATTGTGCATATAGGGCTGTTTTTGGAAACCAATGACATTATAAAAGTAAAAAATGTTTTAGATTTATCTGAAAATGATTTTTTAAATAATTATTATAATAAAAAATTATTTTCTACAAATATAAAAGGAAACAGCAGAGAGGAGATTATAAAAAATATATGCAAAAATATTAAAAACTATATTGATATACCAGATAATTTTTATGATTTGGTGATGAAGAGAGAAAGCTTATCAGAAACAGATTTTGGAAACTTGGTTGCAATTCCGCATCCTTTTGAAATTGTAACGGATAAGACATTTGTATTTGTAGCTGTATTAGAGAAGCCTATTATATGGTATAAAAATAATGTTCAGGTTGTGTTTTTAATTTCTGTATCGAATAAAAAAGATGATAACTTACAGAAGTTTTATCAATATACTGTTGACTTTTTGTTAAACGAAAAAAATGTTATAAAGCTGATAGAAAATAAAAGTTTTGACAATTTAATGTATTTATTAAAAAATTCTTCAGGAGAATAAATGGAAAGTTTTAAATATATTATTAACAATACTAATAACATACATGCGAGACCTTTAAGCGAGCTTGCTAAAATAGCTAAAGACAGTGAATGTGATGTTACTATAATAAAAGATAATATATCAAAAGATATAAAAAAGATAATAGGCATAATGCAATTAGGTTTAAAAGTTGGAGATGAGATAAATATTAATATAAAAGGCGAGAATAAGTCAAAGGAAAATAAAGCTAAAGAAAACATATTAGATTTTTTTAAAACGAATTTTTAATATATAGTTAAAAAATTATATTTTGTTATATAAATTTTATTTAAGCTTTTAATTATTAAAAAGGCATAAATATTTTTATTTTATATGTTAGAATATATATCTAAATATATAGTAAAACCTAAATTTAAGCTAATAATTCAGTCTTTTTGCTTCTTTGTGCCAATACCTAAAGGTACTTCCTTCGGTCGCCCTGAAGGACTCCCTTCGGTCGCAAAAAGAAGTGGGGGCAGGTGTTAGTCCACGCAATTAATAAAAAATAAAAATTTTATTGTTCTTTTTACTACAGCTAAATAATGTGTACTTCATTAGACTTGTTTCAAAACTAAATTAATAAATAGTTATACTGTTTATTTTTTTAGTATTTTAAATTTATAATTGGGGCTTTGCCCCAAACCCCAGTTCTTTTATTGGTATAAAAGAACCAAAAGAACTGCATTTTTATATACTAAAATAATTAATGATACAACATGTAAAACAGAATTTTATAACTAAAATTATGTTGAAAATTACACAACTAATTTTGTCAATTACTTTTGAAACAAGTCTATTAATGACAAATCCACAACAAATAAAAAACTTAAAAATTTTTAATATAAAAAACAAAAAGAGGCTATTATTAAATAATAACCTCTTCTTATATTCACAATCTTAAAAGATTAAAATCTCTTTTTTCTGTCATGTTTTCTTTTGTTGCTGTTATTTTCTTCTTCAACATAGTCAGCAGGTTTTTCAAGCAAAGCTTTTCTGCTTAAAGAATATTTTCCGCCCTTAACATCTATGATTTTTACTTTTACTTCATCACCAATCTTTAAAACTTCTTCCACATTCATAACATGTTTATAAGCAAGCTCAGATATATGACAAAGCCCTTCTACACCCGGCAATATTTCAACAAAAGCACCAAACTCTTTTATGTCTTTTACAACCCCATCATAAACTTCACCAACCTCAGGGTCTTTAACATAAGCGTTTATAAGGCTAATAGTTTTATCTAAAGTAGGAGTGTCTGGAGCAAATATATTAATTACTCCGCTGTCTTGTATCTCAACATCGCTTCCAGTCTCTTCTATGATAGCCTTAATATTTTTTCCTCCCGGTCCAATCAATACTCTAATCTTTTCAGGGTTTACATCCATAGTTTTATACTTAGGAGCAAAATCTGAAATCTCATTAGGGTTAGATATAGTAGCTTCAATCTTATCAAGTATAAAATATCTTGCCTTTTTAGCCTGTTCCAATGCTTCTTTTAATATTTGAGTAGATATTCCAGTAAGTTTTATATCAAGCTGAAAAGCTGTAATACCCTTACGTGTTCCAGCAACTTTAAAGTCCATATCTCCCAAATGGTCTTCAACCCCCTGTATATCTGTAAGCACTTTATAACCGTCTTTATAAGTAGCAAGCCCCATAGCTATACCAGCCACACTAGCATTAAGAGGAACACCAGCAGAAAGAAGCGACATAGTAGAAGCACAAATTGTAGCCATTGATGAAGAACCGTTACTTTCTAATATTTCAGCAACAACTCTTATAGTATATGGGAATTTATCTTTTGGAGGAAGCACAGCATTAAAAGAACGCTCTGCTAAATTACCATGCCCAATCTCTCTTCTTCCTGGAGAACCATATCTTCCAACTTCTCCAACAGAAAAAGGAGGGAAATTATAATGAAGCATAAAAGTTTTATTTTCTTTGCCGTATATATCGTCCATTAATTGAGCATCTTTCTCGCTTCCTAATGTAACTATTGATAAACATTGAGTTTGTCCTCTAGTAAATAAAGCAGAACCGTGAACTCTAGGTATTAAGTTTGTCATAGTACTGATAGGACGAATCTCATCTAATGCTCTTCCATCTGGACGCATTCCTTTCTCTACTATTGCCTCTCTTACAATCTCTTCTTCTATAGTATGACAAATGCCTTTAACTTGAGATATTAATTTTTCATCTTCTGTTTTAGTTTTAATATACTCTTCTATTTCATTAAAAGCATTATCCATACTTTCATTTCTTTTAGCTTTATCAGGATTATAATTAGCAGCCTCTATTTTTTCTCTTCCATATTCAGTAACCATTTTTACTAATTCGGCATCATACTCAAATAATTCCTGTTCTATCTTTTGAGTACCGCAAAGAGCAGCCATCTCATTTTGCATATCAATATATTTCTGCATCTCTCTATGAGCCAACTCTATAGCACCTATAAATACTTCCTCAGAAACCTCTCTTGCCTCACCTTCAATCATAAGTATAGCATCTTTACTTCCTGCTACTATAATATCCAATTCACTTAAATGAAGTTCGCTGTTTTTAGGGTTGATAATATATTCACCATTTTTGTACCCTATTCTCACAGCAGCCACAGGACCTCCAAAAGGTATCCAAGAAATAGTAAGTGCTGCAGATGAAGCTATTAAAGCTAAAGCATCTGTAGGCATATCAGTATCTACAGAAAGCACTGTAGGAATAATTTGCACCTCATTTCTAAAACCTTCAGGGAAAAGAGGTCTTAAAGGTCTATCTATTATACGGGAAATAAGTATTTCTTTATCCCTAGGTTTAGCTTCTCTTTTGAAGAAACCGCCAGGAATTTTACCGCCCGCATAATATTTTTCATTATAATTTACAGTGAGCGGGAAAAAGTCTGATTCTAAATTAGGCTCTTTTGCCGCAACAACTGTAGCTAAAATAGTAGTATTTCCTAATCTTAAAGTTACTGAACCATGTGCTTGTTTTGCTAAAAGTCCTGTCTCTAAAATTAATTCTTCTCCGCAAAATACACTCTTAACTGTTACCATATATTCTCCTTATTACAAAATACCATAGACAGTATTCACTATTCATCATTATCAAGCAGCTATTATTTTCTTAACTTTAATTTCTGTATAAGATTTTTATAAGCTTCAAGGTCGGTTTTTCTTAAATAGTTAAGAAGTTTTCTTCTTTTAGCTACCATTTTAAGAAGTCCCATTCTTGAATGATTATCTTTTGTGTGTTCTTGGAAATGTCCTTTTAAATAAGTTATACGATTAGTTAAAAGAGCTATTTGTACTTCTGCTGAACCTGTATCTTTTTCGTTCTTTCCAAATTCTTTAATAATTTTTAGTTTTTCGTCTGCTGTAATAGACATTTTTTTCTCCTTTTGAAATATTTTCTTACATTGTATTCATCTTTTTCTAATAATGATTTCACTTCTTCTATAGAGTTAACTTTAATATTATCCCTAATATATTTAAGAAATATAACAGTTATTTTTTTACCATATATCATCTTAGAAAAATCTAATATATGGCTCTCTACTCTAAGTTCTTTATTTATGTTGCTTATACCTATAAAAGTTAAAGCTTTATATAATTTGGCACTGTTTCCTATTTTTACTAAAGAGCTGTAAACTCCCATTTTTGGAACAAATATATTATCATTTAATTCTAAATTGGCAGTAGGATAACCAATCTTTCTGCCTAAAGCATTACCATGTATTATAATGCCGCTCATACTATAGTCTCTGCCAAGCATCTTGCTTACGCTTTCTACTTCTCCATTAGACAAACAATCTCTTATCTTGCTGCTCGATACTTTATCTCCGCAATGGTTAAGAAAATTAACTATATTAACACTAATACCTTTCTCTAAAGCATACTTGTTGATAAAATCAATATCTCCGCCTCTATCCTTACCAAAAGCAAAGTCCTCTCCGATAACAATTCGCTTCATTCTATAGTATTCTATCAATTTATTAAAGAACTCTTTAGCCTCCATTGTATAAAATTCTGGTAAAAAGTCAATAACTATTATATAATTAACTCCCAAAGCCTTAATAAAAGATATGTTCTCTTCCATATGATAGATAGATACATTCTTCTTTCTTATCATTATAACAACAGATGATAACTTATATTTTTTAGCCATATTAACAGTATATCTAATGAGTTTCTGATGCCCCTTATGAACGCCGTCAAATTTACCTATTGTAACTACACTATTTTTTTTTATGTCTATCTTGCAAAAATCATTAATAACAACCTGATTCATTCTATTATTCTTCCATTCTCTTATTATTACGCATTGATATAATATTTATAACTAAAGATAATACTATAATTATTAAAGACAATACACATAAAAATATACTAAAATTAATATAATTGTCCGCTAAAGAACTATATTTAAATCTAATAAAGAAAAATACTATGCTTATAACTGTATAAATAATAAATCCTAAAAGCATATTATGATATTTAAAAGTTGAAAATGATAAAGAACTGCTAATCATATAAACTGATAACAATAATAAAAATAAAGCAAAGTATAAAATAGATATAAAAAATATAGATAAATTATTAATACTTATATATTTTAATAGCCTATCCAAATAAGAAGTCATATCAAATCCAAATACGATATTTTCTATTATGTTATATACAGAACTATAAATATTTTTTCTGTCTAAAGAAACCAAATTTTTATTTACAACATCATTGCTGTTTATTTCTACAACTTTATCCATAATAACATTATTTTTTGTAATAATCATATTATCTGCAAAATATAATTTATTAGAATATACAGTATCTATTAATATTGAGCTTCCATATGCATCATTAGTAGGAGTAGCTTTTATTAAATAATTGTCTATCTTATATAAATAATTTGAATCTTTTATAATATATTCATCATCATTATATTCTATATAATTAAAATCACCATTAAAAAATATTAAATAAGATGGATATATTAAAGTTATTGCACTAAATATTATTATAGTAATAATATTATATATATTCTTTTTTTTGCTAAAAACACCTATATATATAGAGCTGCATAAAAATGATAGAAATAATATAGAAAAAATGTTACTAATACAGAAATTTTTTAGAATATTTATATTAAAAACATATAAATGATTATCTAAATATCTAAATAGGTATATACAAAAAAATATTATAAAAAATATAAATGCAGTAAATAAATTCTTAGCAACTTTCATAATATATATATTATACTATAAAGGCAAAAATTCAAGTATTAAAAACAATTAAGCCGATTTAGTATTGTTAAATATTCCAAAATTGTAAAGTGCATCATTTAAACTTTCAAATGATTCTATTGAGTTTGAAAGCTCCATCAAATAATAATCAGATTTAACAGCACCATTCATATTTGACAGTACAATATCTCCGCAGCAATCATTGTTAAGTTCTTTTTTAAAATCTATAAAATAATTCCATATATCCCTTTCAATAAAAGAGCATTCGCAAAGATTAAGTATTATATTATTAATACCTTTAGAGAGATATTCTATAATTATGTCTTTTATTTTAGGAAGCGATTCTAAGCATATATTTTTCTTTAAATACAGTACCATTACAGAATCTTCTTTTATGAGATAATTAATTTCAAATGAATAATCAATCATATTTATATAATAACAACTTTTTATCTTTTGTCAATAAAATTTCAAATAAGAATGTTGTTATTAACATTTAATTGACAAATAAGTATTATCTATTATACTTTAAAAAAGATTTATTTTTTAACGGAGTTTTTATTTATGAAAAAAATAATTATTATAGGTGGAGTTGCAGCTGGAATGAGTGCTGCGGCAAAGGCGAGGAGATTAGATAAAGATGCTGCTATAACAGTTTATGAAAAAACAGAATATGTATCTTGGGGTGCTTGCGGCATGCCTTATTATGTTGGAGGATTTTTTGATAATTCAACTACCATGATTGCAAGAACTGCTGAAGCTACTATAAAATCTGGAATAGATTTAAAAATTAAACATGAAGTATTACAAATTGACGCTAACAACAAAAAAGTAATAGTAAAAGATTTAGAAGACAATAAAGAGTTTGAAGATAGTTATGATACTTTGCTCATAGCTACTGGGGCAAAATCTATAATACCAAAAATAGAAAATATAAATATTGGAAATGTGTCTACACTTAAAGAGTTTACTGATGCTATTAATATGAAAGAAAAAATGAAAGATGATAATATAAAAAATGTAGTTGTACTTGGTGCTGGTTTTATAGCTATAGAGGCGGCACATAATATAAAACATCTTGGCAAAAATGTGAGAATAATACAGCGTTCTGATAGGGTTTTTGGAGCGAAATTTGATAAAGAGTTTTCTGATTTAGCTATTGAAAACATAAAGACACATATTGATTTAAACTTAAATGAAAAAGTTTTATCATTAGAAGCTGACTCAAATAATAATGTTAAGGCAGTTGTTACAGACAAAGGAAGATATGATGCTGATTATGTTGTTGTTGCTATTGGAGTTACACCTAATAGTGATTTGGCTAAAGATGCTGGAATACAATTAATGGAAAACGGTGCTATACTTGTTGATAGAGAAGGAAAGACTAATATTGATTCTATATATGCTGCGGGCGACTGTGCTGGTATATATGATAGGGTATTAGGTACTACAAGCTACGCTGCTTTGGCTACTGGAGCTAATAAACTTGGAAGAATGGTTGCTTCTAATTTGATTGGAGGAAAAGAAAAGTTTATTGGAAGTTTAGGAAGTGCTTGCATACTTTGTTTTGACTTAGAAATGGCAAGAACTGGTATTACAGAAGAAGATGCCAAAAAGAGAAATATTAATTATAAAACTGTTACAGTAAAAGATATTGACCATACACATTATTATCCGGATTATCAGGACTTGCATATAAAATTAGTATATTCTGCAGAAAATAGAAAAATATTAGGAGGGCAGATTGCAGGAAAAAGAGGTGCTGTGCTTAGAAGCGATGTAATAGCTGCTTGTATACATGCTGGAATTACTGTTGATGAGTTGGGTATGCTTGATTTATGCTATGCTCCGCCTTTTGCTCGTACTTGGGACTCTTTGAATGTTGTGGGTAATGCCGCTAAATAAACGTGTGTAAATAAAGAATCATAATAATAATTTTTTAATATAAGGGCAAAGAAATAATATTTTTGTCCTTATATTTTTTTATATATTCAACAATTTTTTAAATGCAGGATTTTACTAACCGCACGGTGAACTAATTTATAAAAAACAGATAAATTATAATTATTAAAATATTTTCTTTTTCAGCTTTACTCTGCGTGCGTTAAAATAGGCAGAAAATTTAAAAAAATCTTGGGTGGGCAGTTAAAATGACAGATAAGATTAAAATGAAATATAATATAGAAATTACAGTAAGTGTAGAAATCATAAAGGGTGGGTAAATGTAATTAAGTTTAAAAACTTATTTTCATTCCCCGCCCTTTAAGACTTGTTAATCTTTTTTTCTTTGAAATTTTTTTAGATTTAAAAAAATTGTATTATATTTTTAGCACCCGCCCAAGTTTTATTTAAAATTGCGAATTTTACAGCCGCACGGTGAAGCGATTATGAAAAACATATAAATTATAATTATTAAAATATTTTCTTTTTTAGCTTTGCTCTGTGTGCGTTAAATTTATTCTTACTTATTAATACATTATATTATAAATGCACAAGAGCTAGACATATTGCATTAATTATTCCTTAGTTTCTTTATGTTTTTTCTTTCTCTTATTATATAAATTATGCTCTTTTAGGATTGTTTCAATGGCACTAATAGCTATTTTAATATTTTATCTTTATAAGAGTTTCTTTATTTTTAGTTTGCCATATTTATATTTCTTTCGTGTTTCAATAACTTTATTAATAATTTTTTTATTTTTATATTTATTTGGACTAGTTTTAGGTTTTCTGCTTTTATTTTCTACTATTCCTGTTTCTTCTAATTGCTTCTTCCAATAATAATAACTTCTAATACTGATATTAAATTTTAAAGCCTGTGCTTTTTTATTTCTTATTTTATTAATAATTAATACTATCTTTTTTTCTGATTTGAATTATATTGTTTCATAGGTATTCCTTTTTGTTTATTTTACCTAATTAAATTATAAGGAATACATACTTTTTTAACTAATAAATGTGCAATATCTGTGGCTCCTAAACAATAAATAATTTGTAATTTCTATTGAAATAGTTTTATTTTAGTATAGAATGTATTAACTTAATCAAAGTATTATAGAATTTTAATAATAAAGTTGGAATGTATATGTCTAAGAAAACTAATAAAGAAGCATGTGCTTTATGCGGAAGAGAATTAAAAGAATTAAGCAGATATATAGAAGGAAATGAGGGGTATTTATGCTCTGATTGTTCTGCTATAGCAAATGATTATTTCAATGCTCATAATAGTATAAAACCTAATAATAAAAAATATGATATAAAAATACTTCCCCCAAAAGAGATTAAAGCTTTACTCGACCAATATGTTATAGGTCAGGATTATGCTAAAAAGATATTGTCTGTTGCTGTGTACAATCATTATAAAAGAATAATGCAGGACAACACTAATAACGATGTTGAAATAGAGAAGTCTAATGTACTTTTAATAGGGCCTACAGGAAGCGGTAAAACTTTACTTGCACGCACTTTGGCTAAGGCTTTGAATGTGCCTTTTGCTATTGCCGATGCTACTACTGTTACAGAAGCTGGATATGTGGGTGATGATGTTGAGAATATACTTCTTCGCCTTATACAAAATGCTGATGGGGACGTGAAATTAGCAGAAAAAGGAATAATATATATTGATGAAATAGACAAAATATCACGCAAGAGTGAATCTCGTTCTATTACAAGAGATGTATCTGGAGAAGGTGTTCAGCAGGCTTTATTAAAGATAATAGAAGGAACAATATCAAGCGTGCCTCCTTATGGCGGAAGAAAGCACCCTCATCAAAATAATATAGATATAAATACTTCTAATATACTTTTTATATGCGGCGGGGCTTTTATAGACATAGAAAAATCTATTGCAGAGCGTACTTCCAAAAAAGGTCTTGGTTTTGCTGCTGAAGTTAGTTCTATGGATAATTTGGAATATGATGAGATAATGAGGCATATTGCAACTGAGGACTTAGTAAAATTTGGACTTATACCAGAGCTTATAGGAAGGCTTCCTGTTGTTGCTACTTTACAAGAGCTTAAAGAAGAAGATTTGATTAGAATATTAAAAGAGCCTAAAAACTCACTTATTAAACAATATAAAAAATTATTTGAGTATGATAATGTTGATTTAAGTTTTGATGATGAGGCTTTAAAAGTGATAGTAAAAAAGGCAATGGAAGAGCATACAGGAGCGAGAGGATTAAGGGCTTTATTTGAAAAGGTAATGCTTGACTCAATGTATGATTTGCCTTCTGATAAAAAGTCTATCAAAATAAAAAAAGAATACGTTGAAGAGAAACTAAATATACACTAAAATTTTTAAGTGTTTTATTTTAATTATTTGCAGGGCTTTGCCCCGCACCCCAGTTCTTTTATTGGTATAAAAGAACCAAAAGAACTGCATTTAATGAAGCCTAGCTTTTTATGCATAGACAAAAACATGATATTATTTTAGCTTTATATATTCCATACATACAAAGCTATAACATTTGCACTTTCGCGAAGCGTGCCCGAAGGGCGAAAACTTTGACGAAGTCCGCACAGCGAAGGCGGGAAAAAGTTGATAGAAAATAAACTTATTGACAGAATATAGTTGCTATACTAATATTACTAATTAAATATTTCATATTCTTTCATCTTTTCAAGTATCTTTTGGTCTAATAATATATCAGATTCTGACTCTCTATTTATTTCTTCTGATTTACTTTTATTATGCAGCTTTGATAAAAATAAAGAAAGCCTGTCTATTTCATCTGGCGAGAGATTTGTAAAGGCATATCTTAAATTGGGTAGTATACTTAAAAAACTCTCTTCATCTTGCTTTTCTACAACAGTATCTATTTTTTTTATTATATCATCATTGATAAATAAAATATCTCTTGATATAAGAAATATTCCAGATAAAAAATAACTTATTGCATTAGCATCAGATGATTCTAAAAAATTGCATATGGTGTTAGAAAACTCTTCTGTTGTCATTCCTTTTAATTTATATTTTATTGCCAAACAAACTGCATATATATGTGAGCTTCCAAATGTGTTTGACAATATAGTGTTTATTTTTATTGTAAATGCTTCTATTAAATCAGCATCATTTAATATATTTGTGTAAATATTTTTTATATGTTTTGAATATTTAATAGCTTCCTCTTCTTCTAAATCTTTTATATAATCCATATTGTTTATAACACAAATAAATGTTGTATTTAAAAGTTTTTTTATTAAATCATTAGCAAAAGATTCTTTTTTTATCATGCTGTTATATTCAACTATATTTAATAAATAATATAAATTATACAAGCACTCGCATAAACTTATAAAATTACTGTCTTTCAAAATAACATCTTCTATCTTTGAATAGTTGTTTACTAAAAAACCTTCTACTCCCATCATATTGGTTTCTATTATTAATTTTGAAATCTCGCTTGAGTTTATATTGCTATCTAATTTCTCTTTTATAATATTAATACAAACTTCATCTATTGTTACACCATAAACAGATTTGTCTATTAACAAAGATTCTGCGTTGGTTTTATATTTATATTTCCAAATCTCTCTTGCTAAGTTTTTATTGATTCTATTAATATAATCTGGTCCCTTTATTAGCCTACAAAAATCAATATCTAAAAATCTTATTTTGTGAAAGAATCTGCTCTTTTGAAAATGTGTATCATCTTTAACAATATCAAGTATGGTTTCTACTTCACTGCTGTTATCTAATTTAATTTTAAACTTTTTACACAAATTTCTAAAATCAATTATCACAGGAGGTACTGAACTTTTTGAAGACACTTTTCCATTTTTTATTCCGGATAATAATTTGATAATGAAATCTATATTTGATTTATTTTCAAAATTAATATCCCCTTTTATAAATGATGTTTTTAATGAATCTATAAGCTCATAAACTCCTGCTGTACTTTTTCCTCTAAGTTTTGAAAGATTAACTGCCATGTAGTAGGCATTTATACAATCTGATATGCTTGCATTATTATAATCTATATTTGAAGCTTTTATTATAAAATACATAACAGTCTCTAAATAGCTATTTAAATTATTTTCTTCTAAGTTCTTATAAACAAAATCATAGAATGCAGGAAACTCTATTCCAGACTGATAGCCGTTTCTTCTGTCTGCATCTTCAAATGAATATGGTATTAAATAGCTGTTGGCATTTTTTTTATTGTATTTTTTTAACTTTTCTTCTATATCAATATTTTCTTTTAATTTAGTTATTATGCCTTCCATATGAAAGCTTCCTATAATAACTAAAACTCTATTATATTTTTTTATGGCTTTTTTAATATTACTTGCCATAAAATATTCTCTGTTTCTTGTTTCTGTATCTTCTTGTTCTATTAAACGCATATAATAGCCTAATGTATATACGCTTTTAAAAAAATCTTCTGATGTTTTTACTATGCCGTTTATTTCAAACTCTCTTTCCCAAAGCTCTTGAAAGGTTCTTAGTCCTGATTTTTGCGTAAGTTTTTTTGTGTAGTCATTTATATCAAATTTTAAATCATCTTTATCGTATACGGAGCTTATTTTTTGATATTCATCATCTGTATTTTCTATCATAGAAGCAAAAGGCATATCTATAAACTCACAGTTGATATTTCTTTTTGCTGATTCTTTTATTGCTACAAACTCTGGAGAATAATCTAAAAATGGATAGTAGCTTCTATATTTAATATCACTATCATAGCTGGAATATATACAAAATGGTGCCTTTGTTTCTTCATCTGTCATAAACTCCATTAAATTGTTGGAGTCTATTGGTCCTTCTATTAATATACAATCTGGATTAAAACTATTTATTACTTTTTTTAAATGATATGAGCAAGCTGGGGAATGATGCCTTATAGGTAATAGTAGTTGTTGTTTTTCTAAGTTATTTTTTTTTGACATTATTATAATACAATATTTTTTTATGATGATACAATATATAATAAACATTGCAAGCACAAAATTGATTATTGTAGTATATAGTTCTTAAGTTATTATTTTCTTCAACTTTTTCCCGCCTTCGCGGTGCGGACTTCGTCAAAGTTGCAAAAAGTGCGAGTGTTTTACTCTATATGTTGGAATATGTACAAACTATAGAATAATACCAACATTTTAAGCTAAAAAATTGCAGTTCTTTTGCTTCTTTTATACCAATACCGAAAGGTACCTACTCAGTAAAAGAAGTGGGGTGCTACCCTACGGGCACGCTTAGCAGGTGGTAAAAGCCACCACAAATAAAAGCTTAAAAAATATTTTTGGTTACATTTTAGTATACATTTTTTACATGCAATATAAATTATTCGTTTATACCTCCTGCAGTAATGTTTGATATAATCTTTTTAGAGAGTATTATATAAATAAGAATAGTAGGAAGAAGTACTATAATAACAGTGGCAAACATACCTGAAAAATCATTAGTATACTTCATAGATTGAATCATAGAAAAAAGACCTATTGATAATGGTCTTAAATTAGTTTTACTTGCAAATATCAATGCTGTAAAATATTCATTCCATATAGAAATAAAATTAAATATAGATACAGTTACTATACCCGGTGATGCCAATGGAAACATTATATTCCAAAAAGCCCTAAAAGGACTGCATCCATCCATAGTGGCTGCTTCTTCAAATGTATGTGGTATGTTTTTAAAAAATGATATAAGGAAAAAAATTGTAAAAGGTATATGCATAGCTATATAAACTAATATTAATATAAATCTATTATTGATTAATTTTAAAGTTGCTGCTATTCCAAAAAGAGGAATTACTATCATTATTCCTGGCACCCCCATTGCCAATACAAAAATTCTTTTTAATATATCATTTAATTTAAAATCTATTCTTGCTATTGCATAAGCAGCAGGAGAACATAACAAAACTAAGCCTACAACAGATACAGATGAATAAATAATAGAGTTCAAAAAATATATACCAACTCTATTATTAACAAATGCTTTATAATAATTTTTAAAGTTTATTCCAGAGTTCAATAATTTTCCATCAAAAATATCTGACGTAGTAGACAACGAAGCTAAAAATATCCAACCTATACATACAAATATTACTAAACACCAAGTGATCATTATAATATATTTCATTATAAAAAAGAACTTATCAATTATTATTTTTTTTCCTAAACGATTTAACATATTATTTATTATTATCCCTAAAAAATAAATTTACAAGTAAAAAAGAAAATAATGCTATAACAGAAAGTATAACGCATATAGAAGCCCCCAATCCAGCATTTCTCTCTGAAACTATTAAATTAGAACCAAATAATTGAAAATACATATATATTTTTGGCGTAATAGTTCCCGGTTCAGGATCTAAAGGCGAAAATATTTGAGACCATACAAACATTCCAAAAGCTTCTATACTCCATATTACTATGGCACTTTTTATTGCATTTAATATTAAAGGTATTGTAATTTTAAAAAATTTATCAAAAGAATTAGCTCCGTCTATAGATGCTGAATCATATAATGTTGAAGGTATAGATTCCATAGAAGCACAAAACATTACCATAAAATATCCTACATTAGAAAAAGAATATGCTATAAGCATTGACATAAATATATAGTCTGGAGAAGCCCATTTTATATTAGCTAATTGCGTAAGACCAACTAAAGTAAAAAATGATTTTAAAAAACCATAATCAGGCTGATAAAAATAATAAATCCACATAGTGGCTAAAGCAACAGAAGATATTATATTTGGCAGATAAATTAATGTTTTAAAAAAAGATTTCAACTTCATATTTGAAAATGTAAGTATAGAGGCGAAAGAAAGAGAGATAGAAAAAACTATCAATCCCCCAATAAGCCATATAATAAATACATTTTTTAATGATTTTAAAAATAAATTGCTTTTAAATAAAAATACAAAATTATCTATACCAACAAATTTCCAATTAAATATACTATCTGATATTGTTTCAACATAAAATAAACTCATAATACCTGTTCTAAATACAGGATATAAAAACGCTATTAAAAATACAATAATTGCAGGAAATACAAATATTATCGCAGTTATTTTTCTATATTTTTTGTACATAATATAATACTCTACAATAATAGACATACCGTATTTGTTAAATAATAAATACGGTATATCTTACTATATCTATTTTTTATTTTTTCATTTCAGCAATAAACTCTTCCGCTGTTATCTGACCTGACATCAATTTAATAACATTAGCATTGATTATAGGAGTTTTTTCTGTATTCACATCTATTCCGCCATCTAAAGGATAATATTTACCCAATCTTGGGAATATTTCTTTAGTATCTTCAAGCTGTTTTGTCCAATATGTAGTTGTACTTGAAACAGGAAGGGCATAAGAACGTTTTGCTATTTCCTCATCCCATTTGCCTGTAGTAAGATGTACTATTAAATCAAAAACTTCTTTTGGATATTTAGTATCTTTATTTATTTGAAATGACTGACTTCCATAATGCATATCATAAAGTCCATCTGTTCCTCCTTCTACAGTAGGATAAGGGAAATGTCCCCATTCAAAGTCTTCTCCGGCAGTTTCCATTACAAAGTTAGGAACCCAAGTACCATTTAAAAACATTGCTGCTTCTCCCCTTGCTAATTCATGTCTTCCTGCTGGGAATTTATTTCCTGCAACTTTAGGAGATACATATCCTAATTCTACCATCTCCTGCCAATCTTTAGCTGCTTTTAATACTATAGGGTCATCCCATAAACCTTCTGTAACTAATTGCTGAACAAACTCTGTTCCTTTATATTTAGCTATGTGATATCCTAATAAAGCATTAATTTCAGCATCATCATCAGTAATAGGAGGTATTCCTAAAGCTTTTATTTTAGCACATGCATCTTTAAACTCTTCCCAAGTTTCAGGTACTTTTTCAATTCCTGCTTCTCTAAATATCTTTTTATTATAATTAAATAAAAATACAAAAGGCTGATAAGGAACTGCATATAATGAACCATCTTCAGAAAAAGATCTTCCTAAATCAAGTAATGATTTTATAATAACTTCTTCATAAGGTTTTCCATCTGTAGTATCATAGACATTAGTGATATAATCATCTAATTTTAAAGCATATTTGCCCCAATTTTTAGTAGTTCTCTCTATATTTTCATCCCAAAAATCTATAGTCTGACCATTGTCTAAAGCTGGCTGAAGAGTTTTTCTTATTTCACGTCCATTAAAATTTATCTCTACTTCTATATCAGGGTGCTTAGACATATAATCTTCAATAGCAGCCTTCACTGCCTGACCTTGAGATTCTGTTTCATTCCACATAGACCAATAAACTATTTTTTTCTTATTTGTATCACTGCCGCCTGAACATGATAATAAAAAAATAAAAGCTGAGAAAATAATAAGTATTTTTTTCATAGATAAGTATATCCTCCGTAAAATTTATTTTTATGATATTATTAGTTATTAAAAAATAATTTAATTACAAAGTATAAATAAAATAGGTATTTTAATTATAAAATTTGAATAGATGTCCCATCTATTATTGAATGATGAATTGAGGGAAATGGTATTTATAGATGAAATACATGAGATTTAATTTTAATATTATTTTCATGATAAATACCTTCATAATAGAATGAATTATAATAGTAAATTATTATAATGAAAAAGTCAATAAATATTTTAATTTTATTGTGTTTAGGAGCCAGAGATATTGCACATTTTTTAGTTAAAAAAAGTAGGTATTCCTTATAATATAAATAACCCAATTTAAAGGAATACCTATGAAAGAATATACTTCAAATCAAAGAAAAAAGATAGTTCTAAAAATCAATAAAGTTAAG
>NZ_CAKVGN010000039.1 GCF_934747485.1 uncultured Brachyspira sp.
TTAGTTAATTAAATTATAAGGAATACCTGCTTTTTTTAAACTAAAAAACGTGCAATATGTATGGCTCCTAAACACAAGCTATTTCTTTTTTATATTGACTTTTTGATATTTATATTATAAAATTAGTAAAAATTTTTATAAAGAAAACAATTTATTATAAAACTATATTATTTAAGAAGGAGAATATCATATGTCATCTATTAAACCATTAGCAGATAGAGTTCTTTTACAAGTTTTAGAACAAGAAGAAAAAACTTCAAGCGGAATATTGCTTCCAGATACAGCTAAAGAAAAAACTCAAAAAGCAAAAGTAATAGAAATAGGATCTAGTAAAGATATACAGGTAAAAAAAGGTGATATAGTTATATACGATAAATATTCCGGTATACAAATAAAAGAAGATAATAAAGAATATTTAATAGTAAAAAATGAAGAAATCGTTGCTATTATTAAATAATAATAAATTAATAGCTAAAAAAATTATAAGAACACTTAGTTTATATAAACTTGGTGTTCTTTTTTGATTAATTATTTGCGGGTAGATAGTAGTATGTTTAAATATTTGTGTGCAGTTTTAATTATATTTCAAATTTCAATATTTGCCGAAGAAATAACAAACAAAGTACCAGAATATAATTTTATATATGAAAAGGAAATCGATTTTAGTTTAGAAGATACTAATGACATAAATGAAATATCAATTATGATAGAGAGAAGAGGACTGCCGTTAGTTAATAGACTTGTTAGATTTGTTTCGTCAGACCCTGAGATATTTAATTTTGAAACAGAAATAGTAAACACAAATAGCGGTTTTGAGGAAATAGAAAAAACATACACTAATATTTTTGTTGTACCAACAGATGAAAATGGCATAGCGAGTGCAAATGTTAATTTAAATAAAGCTGGTAAAGCCGTTGTAATTATGCATATATTATATGTCGGCTCTACTGGAAACACAAATATATCATATGAAGAGTTTGCTAATGTTAATGTAAAAAATACTGCTTCTATACCTTCAATCATTTTTAACAATGAAAATGATAATCTAAATTTTAATACTTCTATATTTTTGGAATTAACATTATATCCGGCACTTTTTCTAATATCAATAGCATTAATATTTATTAGCTATTTTAGACATATATATTATGAATACAGAGCATCAAAATCAAAAATAATAATGTATTCTTTTTTGGGATTCAGCACAGTTAAAAAGAAATTTTTGTATCTTATTATAGTTGTTTTTATAGAATTAATTTTAATAGGTATTTCTCTTATTATTAGCAGTTATGTTCTTCCTATAACTTTTTTATCATTTTTTATAGCTGGATTTATTGTTAAAAATAAAAAATTATATTCTATAGGCTTTTTTATATTAGCTTCTATATCAATGATAGATTTGTATCTCAAAGTATTTTTAAATTATTTTGCAATAGAATCTATAATTCAATCATCATTAATGACAAATCCATTTTTAGTATTTTTTGTGTTTCTAATATTAACAGCATTATCTGGAGGGATATATATACCTTCTTCAATATTAATTTTATACAAAATGGTTTTTAATTTAGGAAATACTGGCTTAATAATTGCCTTGATAGGAATATTTATTTCTTCTTTACTATATATTTTAAAAGTAAAAAAAGATATACCTTTTCTTTATGAATTAGATTTATTAAAGATTAGAGACAATTACTAATAATATAAATTACGAAATTTTATAAATATTTTTTTATCAAATACGATACTGTTATATAATAACTAAATTTCTAAAAATTTAATATTTTTAATTTAAGGATTATTAATGATAAAAGTTGATAATGTAGTAAAGTATTACGGAGAACATTTAGCTTTAAAGGGTGTTTCATATACTATAAATAAAGGAGAAATAGTTGGTTTTTTAGGACCTAATGGTGCTGGAAAGTCTACTATGATGCGTATTATTACAGGCTATCTTCCTGCTACAAGCGGGTATGTTTATTTAGATGATTATGAGGTTTATGATAACCCTATTGAATTAAAAAGAAGAATAGGCTATATGCCTGAAAATGTTTCATTATATACAGAGATGACTGTAACAGATTATCTTAAATTTTGTGCTAAACTAAAAGGTGTTGCAAGAAAGAAAGTTAAATCTGCTGTAGAAAACACAATAGAGATTACAGGCTTAACAAAATATAAAGATAGAATAATAGGGCATTTATCTAAAGGATACAGACAAAGAACAGGAATAGCACAAGCAATAATACATGACCCAGAAGTTTTGATACTCGATGAGCCTACAAGCGGACTTGACCCTAACCAATTAATAGAAGTAAGGTCATTAATAAAAAGTTTAGGCGGAAGCAGGACTGTTATACTTTCTACACATATATTAAGCGAAGTAGAAGATACTTGCGAGAGGGCTTTAATTATAGACAGCGGAGAGCTTATTGCTGAGGATACAATAGAAGGTTTAAAAATGGCTATGGATAGAGAGATACTTGGGGGAAATATTGAACTTAAAGTGTCAGATAGGCAAGATGATGCTCTTTTATGTGTGAGAGAGGTTAATGGTGTTATACAGGCAGAGACTGATAATTTTGGCACTATTATAATAGAATGTGAAAGAGGAAATGATTCACGTGCTGATATAGTAAAACATTTGGTTAATAATAGTTTTGATGTATTAGAAATAAAATCTAAAGAGAGAAGTTTGGAAGAGGTATTTATTTACTTCACAGATAAAAAGAAAAATCAGGATTTTGATAAGAGTAAATATATAAAAGACGAAGGTATAAAAACTAATACTTCAGAAGAAGAATAATATTAAAAAATAGATAAAGAGGTAAAAAATGAGAAACATATATGTTGTATTTGCGAGGGAGATTCAATCTTTCTATGTATCTCCTTTATATTATATATTAGGATTTATTTATTTAGCTTTAACTGGTTATTTTTTCACTATAGAAGTTTATTATAGCAGGTTGGCGGTAATGGAAAACACCATGTATAATATTGGTTTTTTTACAATACTATTTTTATCAATTTTGTGCATGAAGCTGATAGCTGAAGAGAGAGCATCTGGTACATTTGAACTTATTATGACATCTCCTATTACTTCTCTTCAATATGTCATTGGTAAATATTTATCTGTATTAGTTGTTTATGCTTCGCTTTTAATTATGACTTTTGTTTATCCTATACTTTTAATGGTATTTGGAAAACCAGATATGGGTGTAATATTTAGCGGATATTTAGGATTATTTTTACTTGGCACTGCTATACTTGGACTTGGTTTAATAGCTACAAGTATATCAAAAAGTCAATTGGTAGCTGCTATTTTGGGCGTATCTATGGGAGTTTTCGCATACATTATAAATTGGCTTAGTGAGATGTTTACTGGTGCTAGTAAATTATTAAATGCTATTTCTATAACTACATATTTTTCTGATTTTACTAAGGGGTTAATAGATATACAAAATGTAATATTCTTTCTTATTTGGGCTATTGCTTGCATATCAATATCTACGATGCTTGTAGAGTCATATAAATGGCAATAATAATAAAAGGTTTAATATATGTCTCAGATAGTTGAATATGTAAAAAATAATGATTTTGATAATGTAAAAAAATTAATAGAAGTTGATAATTCATTAGTTGATGCGAGAGATGAGGAGACAAGATTTACGCTTTTAATGCTTTGTGCTAAAAAGGGATATATTAATATAGCAAAACTTTTAGTAGAAGAGGGGGCTAATTTAAATCTTAGGAGTAAAACAGGAATAACAGCCTTAATGTTTGCATGTGCTGAAAAACAATCAGAAGTTGGTAAATATTTAATAGATTCTGGTGCTGATGTTAATTTAAGAGATAAGCCATTATTTTCTGCTTTACTTTATGCTTCACTTACAAAAAAGCATGATATTATAAAAGCATTAATAGAAGCTGGAGCCGATGTAAATGCTAAAAATTTCAAGTTAGTAACACCTTTGATGTTTGCTTCTGGAATTAATGATATAGAAACAATGAAACTTTTAATAGATGCAGGAGCTGACATAGAGCATAAAAATAAAGATGGTGAGAGGGCATTAGAGTTTGCTATTCGTAAAGAGCAAAAAGAAGCAGCAGAATATTTAAAAAGTATTTCTAAATAATTTTTTAAATTTAAACTATTTTTTAAATATACTATTTATAGCTTCTAATATTTACCGAGTTTCTTAAAAAGAATTACAAATCCTAATCTTTATAGAAATTAAAAATAATTATATTTTATTAAATGCTTCTAAATTATAAGCATCATTCCAAAATCTGTATTCCCAAATAAAAGCAGTATCAAAAGCTTTAATCATTTTTTCTTTATTTGTTTTAGAAGCTTTTAAATACATATTATCAATAATACTAATCATATTATCAGTTGCTTTAGAGAACTCTTCGTCTGCATAAGTATCTATCCATTTTTTATAAGGGTTGTTTTTTGTAACAGCATTTTCTTTTATATATTTGCCTATTTCATTGTATATCCAAAAACAAGGAAGTATAGCTGATGCTGCAACTTCTACAGATTCAGTATGTGCTGTATTTATTAAATAACTAGTATAGCCTAAATTAGCAGTTGTTATTTTATTTGTATTTTTAAAATTAAATAACTCTCTAAAATATTTATGCACAACTTCTTCTTCAACTATATATGAATTAATAGAAGATTTTAAAAATATAATTGCAGTATCTGTATCATCTATTTTTGAAGATATTATTGCTAAAACTTTTGAATAATATTTTAAATAGTGAGCATCTTGTTCTATATAGTAAGCAAATTTATTTTTATCTAAAGAGCCATTCATCAATTCTTTATTAAATGGCATATCTTTTATTTTTTGATAGTTTTTTATATTTTTATTCCATACTTTTTTAGAAAAATCCATTGTTAATTCCTTATATATTAGTTTTATTAATTAATAGTCTTCTATAAAGTTAAAATGTGCAGCTATTTGTACGCCTAAATCTATTGCTGCAAGTTTTTGAACGTCTGGAGAAACTCCTTTTACTTTAACATTAGGAAAATCATAATTAAAATAAAAACTTAAACTGCTGCTTGAGTAATATTTATAGAATTTATAACCAACTACAAATTTTATGTATGGTATATATAAATCATCAAATCTATTCTTTAATCTATTATAATTAAGAAGTTCTATTATATTATCATATCTATAGTTTCCGCCTAAAGCTATTTTTACTCCGCCGCCAACTCCAAGCATAAAACCAGATATAGTAGATTCTAAATATCCACCTACAAGTATGCTGTCAAATAAATTAGCATATTTTCTTTTAATATTATAATCTATAAAGCTAAAAGCATCTCTATGATATCCAAAATCAATTCCAAGTGTTATAGCAGATTGTGTTCTTGAGCTAACTATAAAATTATAAGCTGTTTGTAATATTATACCGCCTTCAAAATATGATTGACTTTGATAGTCATTTTTATTTAAACTTCCGCCGTTATTTTCTATTTTGTATTCAGGCAAGCTTCCTGCTAATGTTATAACATAGCCTAAACTAAAAAAACCTGGTGCTGAAAATAGATTGCTTACTGAAAATAAAAATAATGCAAAAAATAAAATTATAGTTTTTTTCATAAATTATCCTAAATATTTATTATATTAATAATATATAGCTATTAATTTTTTAAGTCAATTAATTAGTATATATATTGACAATATTTCCGATATTGTAAGAGAGATTTTTTATATTTTTGGGAGAATTTTATATGCCTGTTTTAACAATAGACCATGAAGAATATCCTTCAGTAATTGTTATTGAATATAATAGTTTATACAAAAATGAATTAATTAACTTTATAAAAAATATCAAGATAAAAGATAATAAAGAAGTTGTATATACTGATAATTTTTTCTATAAAATAATTAATAATAATAATCAAAATGTAGGGCTTTTAACAATAGACGGAAGGATAGAAGGTTATTATTATGTAGATAAAGATAATATGCTTAAATATATATATATAAGCTTTCCATATAGAAGGGGAGGATTTGGTAAACTTCTTCTTTTGCATGCCATAAAGCTTCACACAGATATAACATTCGATAAAGGAACAAATCAGGGTTATAATAGACTTATAAGCTCGCCATTGTTTGAAGATGCTCTTAAAGGCAATCTCTCTTCATTGGATGCTGCAAATAATATGGAATCTTTCGATGATTCTGGTTCAAGTAAAGAAGGAGAACTTACATTATTTTAAGAAAGATTATAATATTATTTCCTTTAATTTTTATCTCCTGCAAACATAGTATGGTTTTCGTGCAGGAAGATTCTAAAGAAGTTGAACAGATAAGAGCATATAAACTTGTCAATATGTATAGCTATATGAATATTACTATAAGTATTGATAAAAATAAAATATATGGTAATTCTTCTGTTAATGAATATTGGGCAGATTGTAAAATAGAAAATGATAAGATTTCTATATCTATGATAAATACCACAAGAAAAACTGCAGATATAAAAAAGAGAAATGCAGAGGGTGAATATTTGTCTATACTTCAAACAGCATATTCTTTTAATATAACAAATAACATATTAGAAATATACACGACATTTAGAGATGAGCCTCTAATATATGAAGAGATAAAATATTAAGTTTTTGTAATTTTAAGGTCTATATTTTTTTGTAATAAATATTAAAATTAAAGTATAATTAAAGTTTTTTATAGCAATTGAGTTGTATTTTACGTATATTGAGTAGTATTTTATCTATTTCACACATCTAAAAATTTGTTCTATATCACTAATAATATATTGACATTTATAAATTATATGTTAGAATACACTAACAAAATATATTAGTAACAAAACAATGGAGATTCTAAAATGAAAAATAAAATAATTAAAAATCTGCTTTTCAGCATATTATTATTAATGCTTTTTGTAAATTGTTCTGGAAGTTCAGATACGGCAGAAAGTAACAGAAAACTTAATAATGAAGAGTTAATATTTGTAAACTATAGAGATATAAGGGATTTAAATCCGCATTTATATGCTGGGGAGATGTATGCACAAGAGATGCTTTATGAAACATTAGTTAATATCGGAGAGAATGGATACGAGCCTTGTCTTGCTGAAAGCTGGAATATTAGTGAAGATGGAAAAGTATATACGTTTAATATTAGAAAAAATGTTTATTTTTCTGATGGTGAGATATGTGATGCTAATGCTATAAAGGCTAATTTTGATGCTATTATAGAAAATAAAGAAAGACATACATGGCTTGAAATGATGCATATATTAGATAAAGTTGAGGCTATTGATGATTATACTTTAAAAATAACTTTAACTTCTCCATATTATCCTATGCTTACAGAATTAGGAGTTACAAGACCATTTGCTATGATATCTCCAAAGGCTATGAAAAATGGTTCTACAAAGAATGGAGTTAATGAATATATAGGCACAGGTCCTTATGTATTAAAAGAATATGAAACTGATAAATATGCTATTTTTGAAGCTAATACTAATTATTGGGGAGAAGAGCCTAAAATTAAAAGAATAAGGGTAAAAGTTATACCTGATAATCAAACTAGACTGCTTGCTTTAGAAAAGGGAGAGATAGATTTAATATTTGGTAAAAACATGATAGACTCTGATGCTATCAATAAATATAAAAATGATTCTAAATTCATATCATCTCTATCAGCACCTACTTCAACAAGACAAATAGTATTAAATACAACTCATTCTATATTATCTAATAGTAATGTTAGAAAAGCATTGCAGCATGCTACCGATAAAAAAGCTATATCAGATGGAATATTTTATGGTTTAGAGCCTCCTGCTGATACACTTTTCTCAAGAACTGTAGCATATTGCGATATAGAACTTACTCCTTATGAGTATAATATGGATAAGGCAAATCAATTATTAGAAGAAGCTGGCTGGGTTGTTGGTAATGATGGAATAAGAGAGAAAGATGGCCAAAGATTAAGTTTAAATCTTTTATATAATAGTGATAGTGTAACAGAAAAAACAATATCAGAATATTTACAGTCTGAGTATGCTAAAATAGGAGTTGAAGTTAATATTGCAGGAGAAGAAGAGCAATCTTATAGGGATAATATGAAGGCTGGTAATTTTGATATGGTGTTTAATATTTGCTGGGGCTCTCCTTATGACCCGCAATCATCATTGGCAGCTATGCGTCAGAGAGTATATGGTGATTATGCGGCTCAGCAGGGTTTGCATGATAAAAAAGAAATTGATGAAGCTATAACAAAAATTCTTTTAAGCGTAGATGAAAATGAAAGAAAAGAGCTTTATAATTTTGTTCTCACTAGACTTCATGAAGATGCTGTTTATATACCGCTTACTTATGAATGTAACAAGGCTGTTTATACATCTGATTTAAAAAATGTTAAGTTTGCTCAAACTCAATATGAAGTTCCTTTTTGGCTAATGTATTTTAATTAATAGATTTCATCGCTGCAAATTATAATTAATAGTTTGCAGCATACAGTTTATTAATTATTATAAAAAAAAGAGGTTTTCATTATGAAAGCATATATTATAAAAAGGGTATTAGTTACAATACCGCTCTTATTTGGAATTACTTTGCTAAGTTTTTTCTTTATCAATCTAATACCATCAGACCCAGCCGAAGTTGTTTTAAGAGTTCAGCAAATTCCCATTATATCTGATGAAGCAATAGAGCAAATGCGTGAAGAATTGGGCTTAAATGATCCTTTTTTTGTTAGATATTTTAGATGGATATTAGATTTTTTAAGATTAGATTTGGGTGTAAGCTATACTAATCCTTCAAGAACAGTGGTAGGGGAAATAGCAAGATCATTACCCGCAACATTACAATTAGCATTTCTTTCTCTGATATTTGTAGTAGTTTTGAGTTTGCCTATTGGTTTTTTTAGTGCCGTCTATAAAGACAGCATTTTTGATAGAGTTATTAGATTTATAGTATTTGCAACAACTGCTATGCCTGCTTATTGGGTTGGGCTTTTATTAATATGGCTTGTTAGTATAAAACTAGATTTGCTCCCTACAAGCGGAAGCGGAACTTGGAGCCATTCCATACTCCCAGCAATAACAATATCAATAACATACATATCCACATATATAAGGCTTATAAGAAATAATATGCTTGAAAATATGAAAGAAGATTATGTGTTATATGCAAATGCCAGAGGATTAAATCAAAGAATTATATTAGTAAAACATATATTAAAAAACTCCCTTCAATCATGCATTACAGCAATAGGGATGAGTATACCTCAATTAATATCGGGTACTATAGTTGTTGAAAATGTATTTGCTTGGCCCGGTGTTGGAAGATTATGCATAGCTTCTATATTTAATAGAGATTATCCTGTTATACAAGCTTATATATTAATGACGGGTATTTTATTTGTATTTTTCAATTTGATTTTTGATATTATACAAAGAGTAGCTGATCCTAGACTTAGAATAGGAGAGCAATAAAATGTTAAAAAGATTTTTAGAAAATAAGATGGCATTAGGCTGTACGGTATTTATATTAATTATTGCATTAATAGGAATATTCGCTCCGTTAATTGCTCCAAATGATCCTTATGTAAATAATATATTAAATAAGTTTGCAGGTATATCAAAAGAATATCCATTAGGAACAGATCAGCTTGGCAGGTGTATATTATCAAGGATGATATATGGAATAAGATATACTTTATTTTTATCTTTACTTACTATGCTTGGAACTATAGCACTTGGTACTTTAATGGGAATACTTGCTGGATATTTTAAAGGTGCTATTGATGAGATAATAATGAGAATAGTAGATGTTATGCTTTCTTTTCCAAGTCAGATAATGATACTTGCAGTTGTTGCTTTATTAGGGGTTGATATTGCAAATGTTATTATAGCGAATGTATTTATAAAATGGGCATGGTATTCAAGAATGATAAGAACGAATGTGCTTAAATATAGAGAAAAGAACTTTGTTTTATTTTCAAAAACCATAGGCTCTTCTTCAAGATTTATATTATTTAATCATATGATTCCTTCAATATCATCAGAAATGATAGTGCTTGCAACTTTAGATACAGGGTGGGCTATATTAAATATTTCAACATTATCTTTTTTGGGGTTAGGTGTGCAGGCTCCTATACCTGAATGGGGTGCTATGCTTAATGAAGCAAAAAATGTAATGACTACAAATCCTAAGCAGATGATAGTTCCAGGAGTTGCGATAGTATTTTTGGTAGCTTCATTCAATCTTCTTGGAGATGCTTTAAGAGATGTTCTTGACCCTAAAGAAAGCAGAGCATAATTTTATTATTTATTAATAGGATTGAATATGAATAAAAATATTTTAGAAGTTAAAAATCTTAATGTTTATTTTAGAGAAAAAAATAATAATATAAAAATAATAGATGATGTTTCTTTTTCTATTAAAGAAGGAGAATGTTTAGGAATATTAGGAGAAAGCGGAAGCGGCAAGAGTATGACTATAAAATCAATACTTCGTTTGCTTGATAATAATTTTCGTGTAGAAGGTGAGGCTCTTTTTAATAATATTGATTTAATAAAAGAAAGTTCTGGAAACATAAGAAAATTAAGGGGAAATAAAATATGTATGATACTTCAAAATCCTATGACATGTTTTGACCCTTTGTATAGAATATATAATCAAATGCAAGAGACTTTTTTAGAGCATACAGATTTAAATAAAAAACAAATATACCAAAAATGTATAGACACTCTAAATATAATGAAAATAAGAAACCCCGAAGATACAATAAAAAAATATCCTCATCAACTTAGCGGAGGTATGCTTCAAAGAATAATGATAGGATTAGCATTGTCATTAAACCCGCAACTTTTAATAGCTGATGAACCTACTACTGCAATAGATTCTATTAGTCAAAATACTATTATGAATGAATTTTTGAGAATAAAAAAAGAAAATAAAGTTTCTATGCTTTTTATATCTCATGACTTAGGAATATTATCCAAAATATCAAATAAAATGATAGTAATGAAAAAGGGAAGAATATTAGAAAATGCTTTTGTAAAAGACATTATATTTAACAGCAAAGATGAATATACAACTTCTTTAGTATTAAAAAGAATGTCTGTTATGAAAAAGTTTAATGAAATAGTTTATGGAGATGCAATATAATGACAAAAGATGAAATAATATTAGAAGCAAAAAATATTAAAGTAAGTTTTAGAAAAGAAAATCAGAAAAAAGTTTTTGGTAAAGAAAGACAGACTGTATTAAATAATGTTTCTTTTTATTTAAAAAAGGGCGAATGTCTTGGTATTATAGGAGAGAGCGGAAGCGGTAAAAGTACATTAGGAAAAGTTATATTAGGACTTCAAAGACCTGAGAATGGCATAGTTATTATAGATAATATAAACCTTTATAAATATAAAAACAAAATGAATAAAAAATTAAGATATGATATAAGTGTTGTGTTTCAAGATTATGTATCTTCTGTTAATCCTAGATTTACGGTTATGAGAACTTTAGATGAAGCTATTAATGTTCATACTATCAATACAGGAGAGCATCTTGATAAAATAAATAGAAGAAACATGGCTATAGAGCTTTTAAATAATGTAGGGTTAGATGAAAGTTTTTTGAAGAGATATCCTCATGAATTAAGCGGAGGGCAATTGCAAAGAATTTGTATAGCTAGAGCGGTTGCAGTTCACCCAAAAATAATTTTATTAGATGAAGCAGTAAGTTCATTAGATGTTTCTACACAAACTCAGCTTATGGATTATTTAATAAAGCTAAGAAATATATATGGATTTTCTTATATATTTATTACTCATGATTTATCTACTATAACATATTTATGTGATAGAGTGTTGTTTTTTAATAGTGGGAATATTGTAGAAGAAATAGATGATATAAGAAATCTTAATAATGTAAAAACAGAATATGCCTTAGAGCTTCTTAATTCTGTAAAAACATTTGATATAGTAAATATAGCAAAAGAACTAAAAGAAGAAAAATATATTATTGAAAATGCAATATAATTTTTGCAATTATAAAATTATAAAATTATAAAATTATAAAATGAATAATAATACAAAACAATTAATTAAAGATTCAGATTATATAAAAATATTAATACCTTTTGTGATATCCACAATGACACAACCTCTTTTAGGAGCAGTAGATACAGCTGTTGCTGGAAGATTAGGCAATCCCATATATATAGCTGGTGTATCGGTTGGAAGTGTTGTTTTTAATACTATATATTGGGTGTTTGGTTTTCTTAGAGTAAATACTACTTCATTTAGTGCCATTGCATTAGGTACAGGAAAAAAAGAAGATAGAGCTTTTGCTTTTTTTCAGCCTTTATATATTGCATTATCAATATCATTTATAATACTAATATTTCAAAGAGTTATTAGTTTTTATGCTAAGAATACTTTTGATTTAGAAATAGAGGCATTAGAAGCTTTTAATATATATTATAATGTGCTTATATGGGGGGCTCCATTTTTATTATCTAATTATGTGATGTTAGGCTGGCTTATGGGGCAGAGAAAAGTTAAGGCTTCTTTAATAATGCAAATAAGCGGAAATTTATTAAATATGATATTGGATGTAATATTTGCTTTATCATTATCTATGGGTGTATTAGGCATAGCAATTGCAACTTTAATATCTCAATTAACTTCTTTTTTTATTGGTGTGTTTTTTATTTTAAGATATGGAAATTTTGGAAAAGTTAATTTAAAAGATTTTACTGATTTATCTAAAATGAAAACTTCTTTAATTTCAAATTTATATCTTATGCTTAGAACAATATGTTTACTAATTCAAATAAATATTTTTACATCAAAAAGTGCTTCATTGGGAACCATATTAATTTCATCAAACTCTATACTTCTTCAAATACAATCAATAATATCGTATATGTTTGATGGAATTGCTAATACTTCAAGTGTTTATAGCGGCAGAGCTTTTGGATTAAAAAACTCAACTTTATTAAAATCTACAATAATAAAAAATATTAAATATGGATTTATATTTGTAATATTATTAACAACTTTATATTTAATTTTTAATAAAACATTTATTAATTTATTTACAGATAATGTTGAAGTTCTAAATTATAGTTATAAATATTATTTTTGGGTAGCATTATATCCTACTATTTCTGCTGTGGGGCTTACACTTTATGGAATATTTACAGGGGCTTCTTTTAATAGGGCAGTGTTTATATCTACTTTTTTGAGTTTAATATTATTTTTAGCTGTGCTTTTTATAAGTTTTGATTATTTAAACAATAATGGGCTTTGGATTGCATTACTTTCTTTTTATTTTGGCAGAAGTATTTTTATATTACCTTTTATAAAAAGTTTATTTAAAAAAATTGATAATGGAGTAAAAAATGAATAAAATAAAAAAAGAAATTAAAAAGTTTATATGTAAGACTACAGGAGAAGAAATAATTTTTCCTGTTGCATATGTAGAAGGCGAAACAAATAACAATGATAAAACTTTAGCTATTATAGGCGGGATGCATGGAAGTGAATTTACAGGAATAGAGGCTGCTATAAGATTATTAAATGATTTGGAATCAAATAAATTGCAAGTTAAAGGGAAATTAATAATAACTACAATATTTAATATACCTGCTTTTAGAGAGAATAGAGCTTTTATTGTACCTAATGATAATAAAAATCCATTAAGACTTTTTCCAGGTGAAGAGAATGGAAGTTATACCGAAGCTATGGATTATTATTTTTGGAATGAAATATTAAAAGATGCTCACTACTCTATAGAACTTCATGGAGGGGACATACCTGAATCAATAGCTAATTGTATTTATGTTCCTATAGTTGGTATAGAAGAAACAGATAATATATCAAGAAAGATGGCTGAAGTATATAATATAAAATATATAATAGATACTAAAATGAACAAAGATAATAAATATGGGGGAGCTTATAGCAGATTAGCTTTTAGAGGTATTCCTTCTATACTTACTGAAGCTGGAGGCAACGGTATATTAGATGAAGAAAATGTTCAAGTTCATTATGATGGAATAAAAAATATTATGATTTATTTAGATATGTTATGCGATGAAAAAATAAAAGATACAGAAGAGAGAGTTATATTAAATTATACTGCTTCTATAAAGGCTGATTGTTATGGTATGTGGTATCCTATTGTAAAAACAGAGGATATTGTTAAAAAAGGAGATAAGGTTGGAGAAATAAAAGATTATTTTGGTAAAAAAATTAAAGACATAGTATCAGATTATGACGGTGTTGTTTGTATTTTAAAGACAAATCCATCTTTACAAATAGGGGATTCTTTAATAGAGATAAATGGAATAGAGGAAATAAAAAAATAAGCTTAACTGTTGTAAAAAAATTTAATATAAATTAGCCTTGCATATATTATATACAAGGCTTTTTAATGATAATAAAAATTTATATGAAGTAGAAATCTGCAAATTATTTATATAACACTATAGACTCATAAGGTTTTAATTTTATAATGTTGTCAAGTGCTGCTATATCATAATTTGAAATAAGACACTTTGAAGTTTTTATATCAAAATCAATACTGCTTAAATCTATAGTGCACTCATTAGCATAAAAATTATTTATTACTAAAAGTTTTTCATTATTATATTCTCTTATAAAAGCAAATACATTTTTATCGTCTTTTAATATAGGTATAGTTTTACCTTCAGAAATGACTTTATAATCTTTTCTTAGTTTTATTAATTTTTTATAATGATTAAATATAGAGTTTTCATCTTTAAGATTATTCTCTACGTTTATGTCTTTATAATTATAAATAACCTCTATCCAAGGTTTAGCATTTGAAAAACCTGCATTTTCTTTATCATTCCATTGCATAGGAGTTCTTGAATTGTCTCTTGACCTTGCTTGAAGTATTTTATATATTTCTTTTTCTTCTATACCATTATTTTTAAGTATGTTAAAATAGTTTATTGATTCAACATCTTTGTACTTATTAATATTATCAAAATAAGCGTTAGTCATACCTATCTCTTCACCTTGATAAATATAAGGAGTACCCCTCAAACAATGAATAACTGTGGCAAGCATCTTAGAAGACTCTTTATGATATTTTTTATCATCTCCAAATCTTGATACAATTCTCGGCTGATCATGATTGCACCAAAACAAAGCTGACCATGCATCATTGTCTTGCATTCCTTGCTGCCAAGTAAATAAAAGTTTTTTTAGCTCTTGAAAATCAAAATCCATTAACTGCCATTTATCATTATTTTTATAGTCAACTTTAAGATGATGAAAACTAAATACCATGCTAAGCTCATTTTCTTTTTCACCGGAATATTTAATGCAGTTTTCTATACTTGTTGATGACATCTCTCCTACAGTGATTGCATTATCATATTTACCGAAAGTGTTTTTATTTAACTCTTTTAAATATTTATGTATATTTATTCCGTCAGTATAAAATAGTCTTCCGTCTCCTTTAAAATCATCTTCAAAAATTTCAGGCTTTGATATAAGGTTTATTACATCAAATCTAAATCCGTAAACTCCTTTTTTTATCCAGAAATTAACTATATCAAAAATCTCTTTTCTTACCTCTTCATTATCCCAATTCAAATCAGCCTGACTCACATCAAATAAATGCAAATAATACTCATCGAATTTTTCTACATATTGCCAAGCATTGCCTCCAAACTTTGATGCCCAATTTGTAGGAGGCTCTTTTTTACCGTTAATTACTCTTCCTTTTTTGAATATGTAATAATTTTTGTATTTCTCTTCTCCATTCATAGCCCTCTTAAACCATTCATGCTCTGTAGAAGTATGATTGAATACCATATCAAACATTATATCTATATTTCTTTTTTTAGCTTCTTTTATTAGCTCTTCAACATCTTCCATAGTGCCATAAGAAGGATCAATATTGTAATAATCAGCAACATCATATCCATTGTCTTTTTGAGGAGAAACAAAGAAAGGAGTGCTCCAAATAATATCTACACCTAAATTTTGTAAATAGTCTAATTTTGATATTATTCCTTTTATATCTCCAAATCCGTCATTGTTGCTGTCCATAAAAGATTTAGGATATATTTGATAAACAACTTTATTTTTAAAATTCATAAACGATTCCTATTTAATTAGATTTATAATAAATTCTTGAGTATATACTAAAAATTTTTAAGTTTGTCAAAATTAGTTTTTATATTTTTTATTATTTTCGGGGACTAGCCCCCGAACCCCCAGTTCTTTTATTGGTATAAAAGAACCAAAAGAACTGCATTTTTTGCATAAAATCATTGTATTATATTTAACATATATTCTTAAAATATTAAGCTGTAGTATATGCGTTTTTTGCAACTTTTTTGAGCGACAAAAAAGTTGATAATACATTTATAAAATATAAAAATTGACAAAATGTAATTATTTAGGTATATACTAAAAATTTTTAAGTTTATCAATTTTGTTTTACAACTTTTTCCCGCCGCAAAAAGTTGCAAAAAGTGCAAGTATGTAATTAATACTAAATCATACTAAAATTATCTTATATGTTAATATTTTTGATTAATTATTTAGCTATATAACGGCAGCTTAGCAATATGTATTTAACTGCCGTTATATATAAACCCTATAAATATTTATAGCTCTTTTTTATTATTTTATATCTATAATTTTTCCCTCTCCATTTTTTATGATAATACTTTCTTTTAATAAATTAATCTTAGTGCCGTCTGTAAATACAACAGGTGATACTAAAGACTTTCCCTTACTTTTTATATACTCTAAATCAACTTTAGCTAACTTGTCTCCTTTTTTTACTTTATCTCCCACTTTTACAAAAGATTCAAAACCTTCTCCATTAAGTTCAACTGTATCCATACCTATATGAATAAGTATCTCTTTTCCATCTGTGGTTTCTATGCCGTATGCATGTTTTGTAGGAAATGCAGCTATTATTTCTCCGTCGCAAGGAGATATAACTAAACTGTCAGCTAATTCTATTGCAAAACCATCTCCCATAGCACCAGAAGAAAATGCTTCGTCTGCTATATCTGATAATTTATAAACTTTTCCATTCATGGGAGAAACAAAATTATCATCATCTAAAGTTATTGTAATTGATGTATTGTCTGAAGTTTCTTCTGCATTATCAACTAAATCTTCTGCTTTTAATTTTTTCTTTCCAACTATAAAAGTTAATACTAATGGTATAGCTATAGCAAAAACCATAGCAACAGCAAACATCAACATATGCTTTGGCTGTATTGAAAGTATTCCCGGTATACCGCCAATACCAATAGATGTAGCCATAACTTTAGAACCAACAGATATAATTGCAGCCACACAAGAACCTATTAAAGCACATATAAATGGAAAACCATATTTTAAGTTTACACCGAATAATGCAGGCTCTGTTACTCCTAAATAACATGATATAAATGCAGGTATATTAATCTGTTTAGCTTTGTTATTTCTTTTTTGAAGTATAGACATAGCAACAACAGCAGAACCTTGTGCTATATTTGATAAGGCTATCATAGGCCATAACATTGTTCCTCCGAATTTACTCATAAGCTGTAAGTCAATAGCATTAGACATGTGATGAAGACCTGTTATAACTAAAGGAGCATAAAAGAAACCAAATACACCAGCAAATAAAACTCCAAACTTTGATGTTAGTCCAGTATATACAACATAAGAAACAGCTTCGCCAATTTTCCAGCCTATAGGACCGACAATTGCATGTGATATAATAACTGTAGGTATGAGTGAGGCAAATGGTATTACAACCATAGAAACATACTCAGGCACCACCTTTCTCCAAAATTTTTCTAAGTACACTAATATAAATCCTGCCATTATAGCTGGTATAACCTGTGCCTGATAACCAACCATAGGCATTTGAAATATTCCAAAATCATAAAATTTAGGATCAACACTTCCAACCAAATATGCATTAACAAGCTGAGGAGAAACCAATGTTATACCTAAAACAATACCCAATATTTGAGTAGTCCCCATTTTTCTAGTGATAGACCAAGTAATGCCCACAGGGAGGAAATGGAAAATTGCTTCACCTATTAACCATAAAAAATCATTTGTTCCAGCCCAGAACTGTGATATTTGAGTTAAGCTTTTTGTGCCTTCTTCAAAGAATTTAATGTCTGATATTATACTTCTAAAACCTAATATAAAACCTCCGCATATAATTGCAGGAATAAGCGGTGAAAATATTTCTGCTATATTAGACATTAAACGCTGTAAAAATGTTTGATTGCCTTTTGCAGATTCTTTTACAGCATCTTTACTCACTCCCTCTATACCAGAAATCTTAACAAATTCATTATAATACTCTGAAACCTCATTGCCTATTATAACTTGAAATTGTCCTGATTGAGTAAAAGTGCCTTTAGTAGATTTTAAATTTTCTATTGCTTTAATATCTGCTTTTTTAGGGTCTGCTAAAACAAAACGCATTCTTGTAACACAATGAGTTATTGCCTTAACATTCTCTTTTCCGCCCACGTATTTTAGTAGAAGTGCAGCATCTTCAGTGAACTTTCCCATTACATGCCTCCATTTATTATATTTTTATTATCATTAACTTGTACGTACATATTAACATATACGTATAAGTTTGTCAATTATATAATTTTATTTTTTTACAAATTTTTAGTATTGATAAATACTCATATAATATTATAATAATTTCATATTTGCATTATAAGGTTATAATAATTATGGGATTATTAAATTATTTTACCAAAAAACTTATTCCTAATTTTTTGTATACTGATTCACTTAAAGGAGAAGTTGGAGAATTTGAAGTTAATTCTGCTTTAAATCCATTATTCTTTGGTAAAGCAGAACATAGACAAATAAATAATTTAGTAATAATTGATAGTGATGGAAAGACTCATCAAATAGATCATATAGAAATAAGAACAAACGGAATATTTTGCATAGAAACTAAAAATTATAGCGGACTTATATTTGGCAGTGAAAAAGATAGAAAGTGGACTCAGTGTTTGAGATATGGAGAAAGGAATTATTTTTATAATCCAATAAAACAAAATAAATCTCATATATTTCATTTAAAAAAATTATTGGATAATAAATATAATATTTATTCATTAATTGTATTTACTCAAAACAATGCGGATAAAATAAATATAAATAATGTAATTAATTTGTGTGATTTAAAAAATTATTTAAATAATTTTAATGAAGGAAATAATTATACCATTGATGAAATGGATTATGTTTATGAGAAATTAATATCAAATCATAACAACATTTCAAATTCAGAACATATAAAAAATATAAATTACACAAAACAAGAAATAAGTAATAATATATGTCCAAGATGTAGAGGGGAATTAATTTTAAGAGAAGGAAAATATGGACAATTTTATGGATGCAGTAATTACCCAAATTGTAAATTTACGATAAAAAAATAATAGCAGTAAATAAATTACCTTCTTGCAAAATCCCTGAATTTAAACTTATCTGGTCTATGTCTTGCTGAGGTTATTTGAAAAACTCTAGTATCTGATAAAAAAGTTCTTGATGCTACATTGATTATCATATTATATCCTTTTAAATCTAAAAGTTTTTTATCATTAGAGTTTATTTTTTCGCATGATATTTCTCTTTCAGCATAAGAGATTTTTAATTGCAAATTATTTTCTATATGTTCATACAAAGAATCTTTTAAAATATTTTCATCTATAAATGGTATAATGGAAGCATTGATAAAATCTATATCAAGTATAATATTTTCTCCGTCTATATTTCTTATTCTCTCTATAGCCCACACTTTATCATTATCATTTAATTTTAATGCTTTTTTTACTAATGCTTCAGGTTTTATACATTCGCATCTATTCACTATAGTTTTTACTTTTTTACCATACATCTTTGAAGCAACTTCTTTGAAACTAAATATTCCTCCAAATTCAAAATTGTATATATTAGAATTAATTACTATAGAACCTTTGCCTTTATGTTTTTGTATGCATCCATTATTAGATAACAATTGTAAAGATTTTCTTATAGTATCTCTTGAAGCATCGTATTCCTTCATTAACTCATACTCGCTTGGAAGTATATCCCCTTTCTTGTAATCTCCAAACTTTATTTTATCAAGTAAACTGTTGTATATCTCTTCATATTTTGCTGACATAAGAACCTCTGTTTTAAGGCATTATAATATAAAAAATTATACTTGTAAAGGATACATTAAAACCATAACATTATTTTTTAATTCCCGCCCCATTAATTTTTCTATTTTTACATAAAATTTTTAATTTTATATTCTATAATGCTAAACTAAAAAAGCACGCCCCCCAAGCTTTAATTAAATTATAAATCTATTTCCCGCACGCTAAGTAAAATTATTAATATAAATAAAAGTTGTATTTTTAATTAATTTATATATTTTGTTTAGTTAAACGTGCGGTAAGCAAATTGTAGATTTTTTGTATAAAAGATATTGATTATATTACATTAAAAATGTATAATAAAAACATGGAAGTTAACATATTTTTAGAAAATTTGAAAACAAAAATATACGGCAGAAATTTAAAAGTATTTGAATCCTTAGAAAGCACAAATACTAAGATGATAGATGATTTAAATAATGGTGTTAAGTTGGAAGAGGGTAGTATATACATTGCTTTAAAACAAACAGCAGGCAAAGGCACACATGGAAACAAGTGGATTTCTAATAATGATTTAGGTTTATGGTTCAGTGTATTATTATATACTCCGTTTAAGAAAGAGGCGTTAAGTTTTCTTCCTGGTATTGCTTTAAGTAAATGCTTAAGAGAAAAATATAATGTAAATGCTCATGTAAAATGGCCTAATGATGTTTTAGTAAAAAATAGAAAAATATCTGGAACACTTATTCAAGTTACTCCTATAGAAAATAGAAATGCATGCATCATAGGAACAGGAGTGAATTTATACCATACAAAAGAAGATTTTCCAGAAGATATAAAGCATAAAGCAACTTCCCTTTATATGGAAACTAATGTGAAAATAGAATTATCAGAGTTTTATAAAGAACTTATTACATGTTTTGAAGAAGTATACACAAGCGAAAAAAAATTATCAGAATATTTTAGAGAATACAGTAATATGATAGGCAGAGTTATAAATGCAAAAAAAGATAATGAAGAAATTAGTGCTTTAGTTAAAGATATTACTGAAGAAGGATACTTGATAGTTGAAGTTAATAAAAAAGAAGAAACTTGGATATCAAGAGCTTCTTTGGATATAGATACAAATTATTAAAACTTAATTAATGGATAGTAATTATGAGAAAACCAATACCGTATAAAAAACCAGAAGAAAAAAAGAAAATAGATAAGAAAAATATTATATTATTTATATTATTTGAGATAATAATAATATTGCTTGCTATTGTAACTACTGCTATTATTTCTTTATTATTTACTATTACCCCTTATATAAGTGCTGCTATTAGTGCTTTGATACTTATTTTATTTACTGTTTTTATATCTAAAGAATTTTTATTAAAAAGTAAATAGATACTATGTAAAAAATGTCCTTGACAAATCAAACATATATATTAATATTATTATAAGAGGTTTTTAAAAGTGGTTGAAGCAAAAATACTTAATTTGGCTATAACAGATAAATATTTTATTGTTATGTTAAAGCCTGAAAATACTGAAAAAGTTATTCCTATATCTATAGCTACCTTAGAAGCTCAATCTATCATGACTAGTCTTATAGGCTATAAAAAAGAAAGACCTCTAACTCATGACCTTATTAATAAAATATTTAATACTTGTAATATCAAATTGGTTAATGTTGTTATAGATAATATACATATGGATACATATTTTGCTAAACTTGTTATTGAATATGATAAAAATAATGTTTTTATAGATTCGAGACCTTCTGATGCTATAGCATTAGCTTTAGAGTTTAAATGTCCTATTTATGTGGAAGAGCATGTTATAGAAAAAGCGGGTATTATACTTGAAAATGGGGAAGAGACTCCTGCTGTTCCTTTTGTATATCAGAGATTTGATAATAATAATGAAGAAGAGATTTCTCAGTTAGATAATAATAATAAGGCAGTAAATAATAATATAAAAACCAAAGAAGAAATACAGAGATTGTTGGATCAGGCTATAAAAGAAGAAAGATATGAAGATGCAGCAAAATATAGAGATGAATTAGACAAACTTAATTAATTTATTTGTTGGTTAATAATTTAAGGTTTATAAAAAATGAAAAAATATGTAATAATATTTTTATTTATTATTTCTATAATAGTATATTCTAAACCTTCTGATAAGATAAAATTTGATGAAAATGAATTAACTTCATTAGAAAAAGATTTCTTTACTAAAATAGATAATGGCGATACAAATGACATAGAGCTATATTATGATGGCTTTATCATAGCATCTGGAATTACTGACGAAGATGAATTTAATTTTTATAGAGCCAAATTAGATGATATTAGAAATATGGCAAAAGATGAGCTTTCTGGGTATGTAAATGAGGGGGCTTATGATTTTGGAAATAGGCTTTTATTATGGATATATGATAGAGGTATCTTAAAAAAATATTTTGAAACTTCTACTTTATTTCAGGATATGATTTCTAAGGGCGAGTATAATTGTTTAAGTTCTTCTATACTTTATTATCTTCTTTATAGCGAGTTTGGTTATGAGGTTAAAGGAGTATTAACTTCAAGTCATGCTTTTTGCACTGTTTATACAGAAAAGGGTCCTATTGATGTTGAAACTACTTTAGCTAAAGGCTTTAATCCCGGTACTAAAGAGATAAGGAATACAGGCTCTTCTACAATCGTTACTTTTGTGCCTAAGCAAAACTATAACAATAGAAATGAAGCAGATATTCTAACTTTAATAGCAACATTATATCCTAATTCGATTTCATTAAGAAAAATAGAAAATGACTTAGATAAGCAATTAACTATGGCTAAAAAAGCTTATTATTTATCTCAGTATACTGAGATGTATAATGATAATTTAGTTAATGCTTTTAATAGAGCAGCATTGGATGCATTAAGAAAACGCCATTATGAAAAGGCATACACTTATCTTAAAGAAGCATATGAGTTTAACCCTAATAATACTATGACTAAAAAAAATACAGAGCATTATTATAACACAATTGGGGCAAGTTATTTAAATATGAAAGATTTCCCTTCAGCAATAAATATATATAAGCAAGGAATAGAAGATTTAGGAGAAAATACCACTGTTTTAAAAAGAAATCTTAAAGTTTCATATTATAATTATGCTGTTACAGAATATAATAGCAAAAGATATAATAATGCTAATACTATAATAGAAGAGGCGTTAAAAATATTTCCTAAAGATGCTGATTTTACAAGACTTCTTAGATCTATACCTAAATGATTATTATGAGGTTAATTATTGCTTTTTTTGTTTTGTTTAATATGCATATTCTTTATGCAGAAGATTTACAAAATTATAATTTAAATAAAACTTTTAGAATAATAAGAAAGTTTGATAATTTGCTTTCATCAGATAATAAAGAATATGTTTTTTATATAGATGCCTCTTATGTATTTTCGCCTGAGGGCAAGTTAATATACAGCAACAATATTTATACTGCACAAAAGTTTTTAGAGAATAACTCTGATGATATGGTTTATAATGGAGTAATAAAATCGAGTACCCCGCCAGAAAATTTTATTTATCTGCTTCTTCATAAAAGATTATATGATTATATGTCAAAAAATAAATCTAATTATATAGATAAATTAATGCAAACTAATTTGCAAATATTTTATGATGATATAAAGGAATATATCTTTAAAGAAGAAATATATACTGGTAATTTTAAGTATATAAGGTTCTTAACTAAAACTAAATATAAATACTATACTGGCAAAGATTAAATATTAAATAATTTTTTTATTTCCGCAGTATTATATTTTGCAGTACCGCCTTTTAATTGCACCATTTGTTCAGATACAGTTGAAGCGAAATCAAGCACTTTTCTTATATCTAAATTATTTAAAATAGCGTAGCTTAAAGCAGCCGCAAATGAATCGCCAGCTCCAACAGTGTCAACTACTTTTACTTTATTTGAAGGCTTAAATATATATTCATTGTTATAAAGCACAGAAGCACCCTCTGCTCCAAGTGTTAAAAATATATATTCAATGTCAAAATCTTTGCTTAATGTTTTTAATAATTTTTCATTATCATTTTCTAATGTTGGATAGAATATATTTTTTATAGTGTAAAGTTCATCATCATTTATTTTTAATATATTAATAAACTTTAATGCTTCTTCTATTTTTTCTTTGGTATAATAAGTTTTTCTAAAAGTTACATCGCATATTTTGTATTTAGAATCAATATTATTATATATTTTTTTTATAGTGTTATATGAACATTCATTTCTTTGAGATAAGATATTAAAATAGAACAAATCATATTTTTCTTTTAGAGCATTTTCTATCTTTTCATTATATTCTATATTATCCCAAGCGGCATCTTCATGAATTATATAATCAGGTACTTTTTTTTCATTAAGAAATACAGTAGCTTTTCCTGTATTATATTTATTATTTATTTGTATTAAAGAATAGTCAATATTTTCTTTTTTTATAAAATCAATAGCATCATTAGATAATTCATCATTACCCAATGCTGTTATAAACTTTAATTTATCATTATCATTTAAAAGTCTAGATAGTTGAACAGAATAATTAAATGGTGCTCCTCCTATTACAGATACATCATTATATACATCGTATAAAAGTTCTCCAAATGTAAGTATATTAAACATTTTATATAATCTCCTTAAAAAATTATTATTTATTATCGGTCTCTATTAGGAGCTTTAAGATTAAGCCTTATTATTTCTTCATTTGATATTACACTTCCAGCTTGAGGACTATAATCATAAATATATCCTTCACCTTGAACTACTATTTTGGCATTATTATTAGAAACTATATAAGATATATTGTTTAAAGCGTCTCTTAATGAAAGACCGTATATATTAGGCATAATGTTATTAGTATATATAATATTATCTTTTGGAACTAAAGATAAAAATTCATTTGTGTTTATAGTATGTATTTCTCCATCAACAAGTCCTAAATATGGAATTATTTGATTTGCAACCTGAGCAAAAAGCGGAGCAGCCACTCTTCCAGCAGCGAGTCCTCCAGAACCTTTAGGGTCATCTAATAAAACTAATATAGAAACTTTAGGGTCTTCTAATGGAAAGCCTCCTATAAATATGGATTGATAATATTTTTCAGCTCTATCTGTAGAACCAGCTCTGTATACTTCTGTAATAGCGGTACCTGTTTTTCCTACAACATCTATATTAAGCAAATTAGCTCTGCTTCCTGTAGAGCCTGATTCAACGCCTTTTCTAAGCAGAAGTCTTGCTATTTGTGAATATTGTTCGTCTATTATTCTTTCTTTTTTTAGGTTGTTGGTTAATATTAATTTTTTTTCTCCGTCATAAACAGAATCTACAACATGCATTTGAACTTTATATCCGCCGTTTAGAAGCGGTAAATATGAAGAAGCTATTTGCATAGGAGTTACACTCAAATCATATCCTATTGCTAAATAACCGCGTGAAAACCTGTGCCAATCTTTTAAATCATGATATATCCCAGTCCATTCATTTTTATATCTTCCAATTACATCTGTAGCATCTCCAAATCCGAATCTTTTTAAGTACTCATATAAGAATTTTTTATCTACTCTCTCAGCAACTGTAACAATTGCATAATTGCAGCTATATTTCAGTATATCATTAAAAGCAACTTTACCATGCGGATAATCACAATGTATGCGGGTTTGCTTGCTATAGTCATAATATCCATTACAATAAAAAAGTTCATCAGTATTAGCAACCCCTTCTTCTAAAGCAGCAAGTTCTACAAATATTTTCATTGTAGAACCCGGATAAATAGTGCTCATTATACTTCTATCTAATCTTTCATTATTAACATATATAAATGGATTATTTGGGTCAAAAGACGGATAAGAATAGTTGGCTATAATAGCACCAGTATTTACATCAGACACTATGAAAGTAACAGATTGCGGAGATTTTTCTGCTACAGTTTTTAGTACTTCATTTCTTACTATAGTTTGTATATCTCTGTCAAGGGTTAATACTAAATCCTTTGCTTTATCATTTACAGAAGATAATACATTCTGATAAGTAGCTTCTAATCCGGCATAGCCTTCTGTTTCAGATTTATTCATATACCCTATAACATGAGCGAATATATCTCCATATGGATAAAATCTCTTATAGCTTTCATCACCGTATATACTTCTAATATTATATTTATCTTTTACTTCTTTTATCTTATTATAAACATCTAAGCTAATATTTTGTGCTAATCTTATAGTTCTTCTTTTGTTTTTAAGCATTTCTGCGAATTTTTCTTTTGTAATTCCAAGTAATCTTAATATTTCATCATATCCCTCATTTACATTAACGCCTTCTTTTCCGTCTAATTCTGACACAGAATGAGTATCTATATATATAGTATATGCTGGTATATTTATGGTGAGCGGTCTCATTTTTGAATCATATATAGTACCTCTTGGTCTGTATAAATCATCAAGGACTTGAGTTGATCTTCTTTCTTTGATAGTTAGAACATAAAGCTTTTGAGTAAGCATAAGAACGATAACGAGGAAGAATATGGCAAAAATATATATTTTTTTCATTATATTTACAAAAAATTAAGAAAATGAGGCGGCGAACGGATTCGAACCGATGAATAAGAGTTTTGCAGACTCCTGCCTTACCACTTGGCTACACCGCCATATATTTTGATTAGTATAGTATATAATAATTAAATTAAAAAGTCAATAGATTATATAAAATCTTATCTGTAATAATTTATTAATATTTTATTTTTGCTTTGCCATATTCTTCTAATAAAAACTTTTAATATTAAATTTAAAAGCTTTTATTTTTTGATTTTTAATGCTATATTTTTTCTTATTTGAATTATATTGTTTCATAGGTATTTCTTTTTATTTGTGCTAATTTGAATTATAATGCATATTTACTTTTTTTAATAAAAATGTGCAATATATATCATTACTAAACATTTTTATTAAACTAACTAATTTGACAAAAAATCATCAAAGATATAATATCTTTCGTTAATAAAAAATTATTGGTATTATTATCATGCTTAGTATAGAAAATTTAATTATAGTGATTATAGGATGTTCAATAGCTGGTTTTGTTGATGCTGCTGCCGGAGGAGGCGGGCTTATAAGTTTGCCTGCTTATTTAATAGCTGGTATTCCTCCGCACACTGCATTAGCCACAAATAAACTTACTTCCACATCTGGAGCTGTAGTTTCTGCTTTTACATTCTTTAAAAATGGAAAACTTACAACAAAGCTAATAAAGTTTTTGATACCTATGACAATATTAGGTTCTATTGTAGGTGTTCAGGTTATTGTGCTTATAGATGCAAAAGTATTGCAGCCTTTAATAATGATACTTATCCTATTAGTAGGGCTTTATACTCTATTTTCAAAAACTTTCGGCACGGAAAATTTATTTGATGAAAACAATCTCAAAGCTAAAAACTATATAATAGGGATGTTTTTTGCTTTTCTTCTTGGTTTTTATGATGCGGTATTTGGTCCAGGTACAGGAAGTTTTTTAATAATGTTTTTTGTACTATATTACAAAATGGATTTTCTTCTTGCCTCTGGTAATGCTAAGGCTTTGAATCTTACAAGTAATTTATGTTCATTAATAATATTTGCTATAGAGGGAAAGGTTAATTATATGGCTGGTGTATTTGTTATACCGTTTATAATGACATCAACATATTTTGGTGCTAAATTTGCTATAAAAAAAGGAATAAAAGTTATAAAACCTATATTTGTAACTATATCACTATTAACTACATTAAAAATTTTAATTGATATAATAAAATAAAACTTTTGTATTTTAATGAATTTATATTTTTATAAATTAGAAATATATTTTTCAGCATGTTCTATCTTAATGCTGTTAATTTATTAAACTAAAAACTATTTATGATTCTTAAACAATAAAATTATTGAGAAAAATTAATATTTTGCTATACTTATATATTATTGAGGTTATAAAATGAGAAATACTTTATTACTATTAATATTTTTTATATTATTTTCATCGAATTTATATAATATAACTCCCGATGAACAAAGTTTTTTATTTTGGGCTAGTTATGGTCATATGGGTAAAGTTAAAGATTATGTGTATAATAAAAATGTGCATATAAATGTGCAGGATAATGAAGGCAATACCGTTCTAATGAGAATAGCCTCTCTAAAAGCAATCACAAAAGAAAATATGCAAGTAGCAGAGTTTCTTATAGATAGAAAAGCTGACCTAAATGTTGTAAATAATGACAGACATACTGCTTTAGTTTTAGCAATCAATAATAATAATACAGAAATAGCAAGACTTTTTGTAGAGAAAGGTGCTAAGCTTGATATAGCCGACAGAAATGGATATACTGCTTTAATGTGGGCAATAGAAAAAGAAAATGTAGAAATGGTAAAACTTCTTATAAACAAAAGAGCAAATATTTATCTTAAAACAAAAGACGGCAAAACAGCTTACAGTATAGCAAAAAAAACAGGAAACAGCCTTATAATAAGAATGCTTGAAATTGCTGAGGCAAGTTAATATATTTCAATATAAATTTGCATATAGATTTTTCCAACAATAGAGATTATTTTATGAGTGAATATACAAAAAATAAACCTGCCAAATCTGGAATAAAACCTTGGATGCCTTTCAGCAAGATATCATATAAGGACTATTGGGAAAAACTTAAAAAAGAATATTTAAAAGAGATAAATAAAAATTAATGGAGGTATGTATGAAAAAGATATTATTAATATTTGTAATAGTGTTATTTAATGTATCCTATTTATATTCCAAAACTACTATAGAAGAATATTTTTTATCCTATGTAGTAAGAGGAGATGCTAAAAAAGTTTTATATTATATAAATGATGAAGATGTTAATATAAATTATCGGGATGTAAATGGAGTAACTCCTTTAATGCTGTCTATCATAGCTAAGCAAAACGAAATAACACAAATACTAATAAAAAATGGTGCTAATCTTGATTTAAAAGATAATGATGGTTTAACAGCTTTATTCTGGGCTATTATACAAGATAATACAGAAGCAGTAAGAATGCTTATCAATGCAGGTGCTAATCTTGATTTAAAAGATAATGAAGGCGAAACAGCTTTATTCTCGGCTATTATGAACGATAATACAGAAGCAGTAAAAATGCTTATCAATGCAGGTGCTAATCTTGATTTAAAAGATAATAAAGGCAGAACAGC
>NZ_CAKVGN010000040.1 GCF_934747485.1 uncultured Brachyspira sp.
CTAAAGTTGAAAAACAATTGGAAATTATATATAATTTAGCAAAAAAGGAGCTTTTTTAGTTATCTAGGACAGCCCCATTTTTTCATATTTGTGGTGGCTTTGCCCCCACACCCCCACTTCTTTTGGTGACCCAAAGAAGCAAAAGGACTGCATTTTTTATGCTTAAAATGTTGGTATTACAATATAGTTTATGCATACTAAAAAATATACAAAACTAAAACACTTGCACTTTCTTGTTCTTTTTGCGGCGGGAAAAAGAACAAGAAAATAAAAGTTTATACAATGAAATATAATTGTTTATATATATTAATCAAAACAATCCTATATTATTAATTTATAATTGATGCTATAATATCTTTATAAAATTATTATTTCAAAAGGCAGCTATATGATAGAATTAAAATCTCCTTGCAAAGTAAACTTGTTTTTGGATATAACATCAAAAAGAGAAGACGGATACCATTTAATAGAATCTTTATTTCACACCGTTAATCTTTATGACGTTCTAACAATAGAAGAATCTAATTCTTTTAAAGTTACAACCACAGGCAAATACAAATTAAATGATGATAATGAAGATAATATACTTTCAAAAATATTTTTATTTTTTAAAGACAATATGAACTTAAAAAAAAGTTATAAAATAAATATAGAAAAAAACATACCAAATGGTGCTGGGCTTGGAGGCGGTTCTTCTAATGCGGGAGTATTTATAAAATTCTTACTTGAAGAATTAAAAATAAAAGGAGATGAAACATTAATAAAAACATTTTCAAAGTTTGGAGCAGATATTCCTTTTTTTATTAAGCAGGGTATGAGCTGGGTTAATGGCATAGGAGAGAATATTTTTAATTATGATTATACATTGCCTTATAAAATAATTATCATATACCCAAATATACATGTATCTACAAAAGTGGCTTATTCAAATTTTAAAAGCGAAGATTTTAATAAATCAGACTTTTTATCTTTCAAATATATTTTTGACAATAAAAAATTAGATTTTAATAATATTTATAATAATTTATATAATGTATTTGAAGATAATGTATTTAATTTAGAGCCAAAAATAAAAGAATATAAAGAAGAAATGCAAAACAAAATAAATAAAAAAATTGTGATGAGCGGTTCTGGTTCTTCTTTATTTACTTTGTATGATAGTGATGATAAAAAAATAGAAAATGATTATAATATATTAAAAGAAGAATTTCCTCATTTAGATGTGTTTAAATTAGCGTTAATATAATTTTAAGGAATAATAAAATTGAGAGTATCTTTTATTCAATTTGACGTAAAAAAAGATAAAAAAGAAAATATAAACATAATAGAAAAACATGTTAAAAACAATGATGCTAATTTAATAGTGCTTCCTGAGCTTTCTTCATCTGGATATTTATTTGAAAAGAGGGAAGATTTATTAAAAGTATCTGAAAATATAGAGAATATAACAAATAAAACAAACGAAAAATCAATATTCATAAACGAAATACTAAAAATATCAAAAAAATACAGCAAAGCCATAATAGCAGGATTTGCAGAAAATTTTAAAGATAAAATTTATAATTCAGCATTAATAGCAGAAAACGGACATTTTAAAGGCGTATACAGAAAAGTTCATTTATCAGATTTTGAAAAAAGTTTTTTGACAGCGGAGATATAAAAGAATCCTACAATGTATTTGAAGTTTGTAAAGAAAAATTATCTATACAAATTTGTTTTGATGTGTGGTTTAGTGAAATATCAAGAAAGCAAATACTAAACGGAAGCAATTTAATATGCATTCTTGCAAACTTTGGAGGAGAAAATACTTTAGAAATAGCAAAAGTAAGAGCTATTGAAAACATCACTCCTATAATATTATGCAATAGAGTTGGAAGAGAAAAGACAAAAGACATTGATGCATATTTTATAGGTAAAAGTTTTATAATAGATAAAGACGGAAGTTTTTTAGCAAATGCAGATAAAGATGAAACAATATCATTAAATGCCAGCATAGAAATTAATAATTTAAAATCTAATATAATATGCTCAAACTTTTATGATGAAATAAAAAGGCATTATTAACTCTTTATAAACTTTTCATCTAATTCTTTTCTATTAGCCTTATAATATTTTATAATCTCTTTCCACTTATCAATAAATAATTTACTGCCATTTTCGGTATCTGTAATATTAGCTATATTAAGTTTATAAAAATTCATAAAGCATAAATCATATTCTAAATTACTAAAATTATTATCTCTATACGACATTTTTTTATCTATTGTATTAAAACGCATAGTGATTATAACATTATCATTATTAATATTTTTAAGTATCTCATCTAATATTAAACAATGATACAAAATATCCCAATCTTCTTTTTTTCTTCGTTCTAATATACCATAAAAAAATGATATATAAGGATTATAATTAAAACCTATTTTTTGATAACTATGTCCAGCACAGCTTTGATTAGTAATGAATCCGAGCTTGTTAAGCTCTGTTACAACGCCTACAAGCTCTTCATCAATTTCTGTTGTATCTAAAATACTCAAAGTAAAAACCTTAAAATATTATTTTTTTACTACTTTTCTCAAAGCTTCTATTACCATATCTTGTTCTTCTTTAAGTATATCATTATCTATAGGAAGAGCTATATTATGTTTAGAAGCATATTCAGACACAGGCATATCTCCTTCTTTATAACCTAACTTTTTAACAAGAACAGGTGCTAAGTGTATAGGGTGAGGATAATAAAGTGCTGTAGGTATGCCAAGTTCACTTAATTTAGTTCTCACTTCATCTCTATTATCTTCAACTTGTATAACATATTGAGCATGAACACTCTCAGTATATTCTGCTACTTGAGGAACTTTAACTATATCTTTTAAATTATCATTATAATATTTAGCAGCATTTCTTCTGTGCTTCATATCATCATCAAAACCCTTAAACTTCTCTAATAAAATACCAGCCTGTAAATTGTCTAATCTTCCTGTAGTGCCAAGCTTAACATGTATCATTCCGCCTTCATCACCATGATGACGAAGCTGTTTTAAGTTTTTGTATAACTTCTCATCATTAGTAAACACCATTCCGCCATCACCAAAACAGCCTAAAGGCTTAGCAGGGAAAAATGAAGTAACAGCAATATTTCCCAATTTTCCGGAACAAGATTTTATATTTTTATAGCTGGCACCAAAAGACTGACAAGCATCTTCTATTACAAATAAATTATGCTTTTTAGCTATATCCAATATAACATCATAATTAGCACATTGTCCGAATAAGTTTACAGGAATGATGGCAACAGTATTTTTGTTAATAAGGCTTTCGAGTTTATTTACGTCCATATTAAAATACTCATCAATATCGCAAACAACGACCTTCATACCCAAAAAAGCAGGTGCCTCAGCAGTAGAGAAAAATGTCATAGCAGGAACTATTACTTCTTTTGCAGAGTGGTCTTCTCCAGCATTAAAACCCAATGCCAAAAGCGAAAGCACTAATCCAACATGTCCAGATGAAACTCCCACAGCATATTTAGCACCAGTATAATTTGCTAATTCATGCTCTAAGTTCTCTAACTCTTCACCAAATATAAATTGACTTCTCTCTATAATAGAAGCTATTTTTTTATCTATACTCTCTTTTCTCTTTTCGTAACCTCTGTAAAGATTCATGTATTTCATTGCAATAACTCCATAAATAAAAAATTAAATTTTCAATATATTTTATAAAAATTAATTACTATTGTCAATAATAAATATAGCTATTTTTTATTCTATAAAGTGATATAAAATTAATAATAAAAAATACATACTTTTAAGATTATACCTAAATAAACTTAAACATTATACTAATAAAAAATTCTATAATAAAATTCGTTGACTTTTTACTGAAAAAATATATAATGGCGAGAATAAAATATCATAAATTACTTCGCTTCGTAAAAATATGAAGCCTTGTCCAAGGAGTTTAAACAAATGAGAGAATATGAAATTCTTTTCGTTACAGAGATAAATGACTCTGTACATCAAAAAGCAAAAGAACATGTCAAATCTATTTTGCAAAACTACAATTGTGAAATATTCAATGAATCAGATTATGGCATTCATAAGCTAAGCTACCCTATTCGCAAAGTAAATGAGGGTAAATTCTATTTCTATCACTTCAAATGTGATGGTAAAAGCTTACAAACAATTGAAAGAGAATTGAGATATGAACTTAGCATATTGAGATTTATAATTGTTCGCTTAGATGAAATTATTCAAAAGAAAGAAGAGAAAAAAGAAGAAACAAATAATACGCAAGAAGCATAATTAGTATAGAGGCTTTATTATTATGTCAGATGTAAATAATGTAACTTTAATAGGCAGACTTACTGCTGACCCAATGCTTAAATATTTGCCAAGCGGAAGTGCTGTAGTAGAATTTTCTATAGCAAATAACTATTATGTAAGCACTAAAAATGCTAATGAAGTTAACTATTTTGATGTAGTTGCTTTTGGAAAAACAGCAGAAACTATTAGCAAATATTTAACTAAAGGCAAACAAATAGCTATTAATGGCTCTTTAAGACAGGATAGATGGCAAGATAAAGATACAAATACTACAAAATCAAGAATTAGAATCATAGTTAATAGTATGCAAATGCTTGGAGCTAACAGCCAATCAATGGATACTACTTATACACCTTCTGCTTCTGCTGGCGGAGGCATGTCTGATGGTATTGATATAGGTAGTTTCTCTGACGATGATGAAGTGCCATTTTAATTAAACACTTTTTAGGAGATAAAATAATGGAATTAGAAAACACTGAAAATATAGAAAATTCTTCTATTAATGAAGAAGAAAATAAAGCTAAGGCTGATAAAAAACAGCATTTTAATAAAGAAACAAATGATAAAGATATGGCTAGCAGAAAAAAATTCTTTAAGAAAAAAATATGCTATTTCTGCAAAAACAATATTGATGTATTAGATTATAAAGACATAAAATTATTAAAGAAATATGTTAAAGAAAGCGGAAAAATTATACCTAAACGCTTAAACGGTACTTGTTCTAAACATCAAAGATTAGTTACTAAAGCTATAAAAAGAGCTAGAAATATCGCTCTTCTTCCTTATGAAACTAAATATTAATAATTAGTTTTATAAAAACACTTGATAATAATAACAGTCATTATATTTTATATATGATGGCTGTTTTTTTATATTATAAAAAATAAATTAGGATATATAAATGAAAAATATTTTTATTATAGTATTTAGTATATTAGTATTGTTATCTTGTAATAATAATAATGCACAGTTAATAAATTGGGAAACTAATTATAATACGGCATTAGAAAAAGCAGTAAAAGAAAATAAAGCTATAATGATAGATTTTTATACTGATTGGTGTACAATTTGTAAAATAATGGAGACGAATGTTTATTTAGACAAGGAAATAGCTTCTAATATTAACTACAATTTTGTGCCTTTAAAAATTAATGCTGAAGATAATGACGAAAATGTAAAACTTCTTACAAACAAATATAATATTAGTGCATTTCCTTCTGCAGTGTTTATAAATACAAATGGTTTTATTATAAAAAAGATATTAGGATATATTGACACAAATGATTTGCTTGAAGAGATAAAAAATATAGAAAAAAAATCAGAAAATATTAATATAGAGTTTGCCAATAATAATCCAACAGCAGAGAAATTAAAAATATATATAGACTCCGAATATTATAAAGAAGCTATGGAAATGTATGATATATTAATAAAAGAAAACAAAATAGAAAAAGAAGACATACCAACATATTTAGTGGATATAGGAACAGTTTTATTTTACAATGAACAGTTTGACGAAGGTATTAAATATTTTAATGAAGTATTAAACAATTATAGTAATAATTCTCAAAAATTATATGAAGCTATATATTTTAAAGGAATTTATAAAATAATTAGCGGAGATAAAGAAGAAGGAATAAACTACTTAAAAAGCTTTACTGACAGTATAACAAATGATGAATTAAAAAATCAATATATAGAAGCTATAGAATATTATGGAGAAGAGTAAAAAATAATAAAAAGGCTCATATTATATATATAATATGAGCCTTTAATATATTAATATTTTATTAGATTTGTATTATTATAATTTATAGTAGTAAATGAATGAAGTCTTCCGTCATTGCCTCTATAAACATTCAAATTAAGAGGGTCTATTTCCCATACCCTATCAACTACAAAGTTATAATAATAAGGACCTTGTTCTGCTCTTAAAGTGATAGTCCATAAATTATTAGAATAAATCATAGGATATCTTAAACTATCGAAACCCAATTTATCTGATGTAAACATAACCTCTAAAGCAGTGTCATTGCTATAGAAAAAAGTTACAGTACCGTCAGAATTATATATAGGGTTTTGTTCATAAAAACCAATATCGCTGTCTAATACAAAATAACTAACCTCTTGATTATTATTATCATATTCTACATTTTGATTTATAGGGTCATTAATCCACACACCATTAACTCTATATCTATATAAATACTTACCCGCCTTTAAAGGAGTCTGCCACAAATAATAAAATATTCCGTAAGAGTTTTTTATAAGCGGTATACTATCTTCCCAATTATTAAAATCTCCAGACACTTCAACAGAATCATAATTCTCAGCAAAAGTAAACAATATTCCATCTTCTACAACTCTCGGAGGCATCACTTCCTGTATATTATAATATTTTAATATCTCAGCATTTTTCATTCTAACTTGATACTCTTCAAGAGTTTCAGCATTTTTATCACCGCAAGATATCGAAACCAAAATAACTATAAATATAAAAACGTAAAAACAAATCTTTTTCATCATTAACCCGTAATATTTAATTTTGATGCAACAGCCTTATCATCTCTTTTTATAAATTTTTTATCATAACTTTTATTATTATCAGGAGCAGAATTATTTTGAGAAGCCGCAGAAACAGGCTCTTCTTTTTTAATATTATTACTGCTCACAGAAGAAGATAATTTTTCTTCTACACCCTCCCAAGCAGTTTTTAATTCTTTAAGATATTTTACTACTTCCAATATAGGAGGCTTAGTTTTAGATATGTTTGCCTCTGTCAATCTTTGATTCATATAAGTATATATAGAAGCTAATCTTTCAGCTATTTCTTTGGCATCATAATTTAAAGAAGAGAGAAGTTCATATATAATCTCTTGAGCTTTCATTATATTATTATGAGCCTCTTCTGTGCCATGTTTTTTATCCATAGCATTACAAGCATTTTCAAGAAACTTAATAGCACCATCATAAAGCATAATCACTAGTCTATTTTGAGATGCCGTACTTACATCGATTTTTTTATATTTTTGATAACCGTTATTAGTAGACAATTAAATCCCCCCATAAATTAATATATTTATTATAAAATTATTATCGGAAAATAGAAAAAAGCATAAAATATTTTTTACTATTTTTAATAAAAGATGCATATACATACTATATTATACCGAAACAACTATAATTTGTCAAAATTACTTTTAAATTTTTTATTTGACTTTAGTATACAGCATATTTTATATAAAATTATATTAATATATATTAAAGTTACAAAATATATTGAAAAATTCAATTTATAAAAATATAAAAAATATTTAATAAGTAAAACTATCTAATTTATATATTTTTAAGTTCATATCCCCAGAAACTCTAAAAGAATATTTATCCGGATAATATCTTGTAGTAAATACCATCTCTCCATCGTTTACAAATATCTCTATTGTTGAAGTATCTATTAATATTCTTATATTTTCTAACTTTTCTAAATATGCACTTCTTTTGCCTCTTCCGCCTCCGATTTGCTTTCCTATATCATTTACGAACTCTAATATGAATTTACTCTCTTTATATTTAATAGAAACACCCTCAGAAATTAATAATTCAAAATTATCAGCATCTTTTATATTATCAACTATAACCTCATAAGAATCGGCAGAAATTAAATTATCAGATAATGAACTGTAAGAACATTTATTTTCAAATATCATGCTATTTCTTAATTTTTCCAAACTTCTATGCGGTTTTTGATAAAGTTTACCATTTTTGAAGCTTAATTCTCTTGCTATAGTTAAACAATGCTGCCAGCCATAGTCAACAGTTAAGTTTTTATGAGTCTCTTCAGTATCAGGAACACCCATCCACCCTATAATAACTCTATTTCCATTTTCATCTAAAAATGTTTGCGGAGCATAAAAGTCAAACCCCTTGTCAAGTACAGTAAAATCATTAACTGTAATAGAATCTTTAGTCTTATAATCGTCATTTATTAAAAAGTATCCAGAAAGATAAATATTCTCATATACACTCTCAATCTGCTTAACTCCCTGCGGACAAGTAATTAAAATATTCTGCCCATCTAAATTAAATAAATCAGGACATTCCCACATATATCCAAATCTATCTTTAGTATTTACAGTACTTATATGCTTCCAATTTCTTTTATCTTTTGAAGAAAATATTAACACCTCTCCAATATCATTATCTCTATCATCACCATATTTCCTTGCACCTTGAACCATATAATAGGAATTATCTGCCTTCCATACTTTTGGGTCTCTTATATGATTTGTTATGCCTTTAGGATAATCTTTCATCTCCATTAAGCATTCTTTTTCAGAGAAGTTAATACCATCATCAGAAACAGTAAGCATAGTATTAGCCTCTCTTCCGCTTTCAATATAATCATGCTCCCCTAAAAGTTTTACATTACCAGTATAGTATATATATATTTTATCATCTTCTATAAAAGCAGCGCCGGAATATACGCCATGACAATCATATTTTTCATCTGGATATATTGAAACCCCTACATATTTATAATTAATCAAATCCTTAGTAATATAATGTCCCCAAAATTTTAATCCTCCCTCAACTTCAAAAGGAGAATATTGAAAAAATATATGATACTCACCCTTAAAATAACATAAACCATTAGGGTCATTAATCCAACCTATAGGAGGCATTAGATGAAAATTTAATTTCCATTTATTGTTTTTATTATATCCGATTTCTTTTTGTCTTATTGCTTCTTCAAAAATTTTACTAACTAAATTCATCTTATTTACCTCTAAAATTAACTATTATTTAATAATTAATATAAACTTTATTCTTCATCTTCCTGCATATATTCTTTAGGAACACCAAAAAACCAAGTAATAGTAAAAGATAAAACAATAGTAATTACAGCAACAGCAATATATCCTATTAGCTGTTTTCCATCATATACATAAAGCAAAGCTCCCGGTATGCCAGTAACCCCATTAGCAGTAGCCTGTAAGTTTAATAATCTTGCAATTAATCCAGTTACCCCAGCAGCAATAGCTCCGCAAACCATAGGTTTTATTCCATATCTTATATTAATACCAAATATAGCAGGCTCAGTTATTCCAAGCCAAGCAGATAAAGTAGCACCATATCCCATAGCTTTTACGCTTTTTCTTCTTGTCTTTAATGTTACAGCCAAACAAGCAGCCCCAGCAGCTAAATTAGCAACAGATAAAAGAGGATTAATTGGGTTTAATGTAGTTGCTGCAAGTAATGATATCTCTATTAAATTCATTATATGATGAACACCAGTAACAACTATAAATATTATTCCAAACCCTATTATAAATCCGCCAATTCCAAAAGGCAATGATAAAGAGAAATTAATAGCTACTAATATCCACTGCTCAACTATATGAAATATTGGTCCAATTACGGCTAAAGATAATATAAGCATTATAAGTAAAGTTAAAAAAGGAGTAGCAAGTATATCTATGATATTAGGTATCACTTTTCTTAAATTTAATTCCACTTTAGAGCCTATAATACCAGCGATTAGAGCAGGAAGTATGCTTCCTTGATATCCCACTATAGGTATAAAGTTAAAAAGCATTATAGGTTTCACACCGCTGTCTGGATTAGCAACCAAATAAGCATTAGGCAAAGCAGGAGAAACAAGCATTAATCCAAGTAATATACCCAATATTGGAGAGCCGCCAAATACCCTAAATGTTGACCAACATACCAGAGCAGGCAAAAATGCAAATGTTGTCTCTGTAAGTACGCTCATAAATGTCATAATAGAAACAGGTATATTTGAAACTTGTAAATTAAATAAACTTAAGAAACTGTCATTTATTAACGCACCCTTAAGCCCCAAAAATAATCCTGTTGCAATCATAGCAGGCATTATAGGAACAAACACATCAGCAAATATACGAATAAACTTTCTAAAATTATTTTTCTCTCCCACTTTTTTAGTTTCTTCTGTATTTTGTTTTGCCGCTCCCGCAACACCTAAATTAACAATCTCAGCATAAACTTTATTTACAACCCCAGTACCTAATATTATTTGATACTGCCCAGAATTAAAAAATACTCCCTTAACACCATCTATCTTTTGTACATTTGAATCTTTTATACTTTCTCTGTCTTTTACTATCAATCTTAATCTTGTAGCACAGAAAGTTGCCGAGATAATATTCTCTTTATTTACTGTATTAATAATTTCTTCAGCAGTTTTTTTATAATTTATAGCCATAGCAAATATCCTATTGTGATTTATGTAATCGGTTACATAAATCATTCTACCATTATTCAATATTTTGTCAAGCATAATTATAACAATTAATATAAAATAAACTTACATATTTGATTTTTAATACAAAAAGTATATACTAAAAAGGCTAAGTAATTATAATTTTTTAATAAATATAAGCTAAATATTTTCTGCGTATGTAAAAAAATAAGGAATATAAATAGCTTATATTTATAATAAGTTTTTTAAGATACATAAAACTATAATTATATAAAAAAATATATGCTAAAAAATACATAAAAACTATCAAAAAATATTATTATAATTAGAAAATATTTTTGACATAATATATATTTTTAATATAATTTTTTAATATTCACTCTCTAACATATAGGAGAAAAAATCGTTGTATGAAGATTGAAAAGAAAAATATAACTATGAAAGATATAGCAGAAATGGCAGGAGTAACAAAAACTACAATATCAAGATATTTTAATGGTGGATATATAAAGAAGGAAACTAAAGAAAAAATAGCAAAAATAATAAAAGAGTATAATTATGAGCCTAATACTTTTGCAAGATTAAAGGCAAGAAGGAGTTATATAATAGGAATAATAGTTCCTGCTTTAGATTCAATAGTAACATCTAGGGTCCTTACAGGATTGGAGAAAACTTTTAGAGAAAAAAATTACATACCAATAATAATGAATACAAATCATCAAAATGAATTAGAACTAAAATATATGGAAAAACTAGAGAGGTTAAACGTTGATGGGATAGTATTAAGTGCAACATATATAACAGATGAACATAAAAAAATATTTAAAAATTTAGATGTACCTATTGTGATATACGGACAGGAATATGATGAGGGTATAAGCATAGTTAATGATGATTATAATGCAGGTGTGGAGATTGGAGAGTATATTGGGAAAAAAAATCATAAAAACATAGGATTTATAAGCGTTGATGAAAAAGACGTTGCAATTGGTGTTAATAGAAAAAATGGTGTTATAGACGGACTAAAAAAATATGGAATAGAGAATATAAATGTTGAATTAGCAGATTTTTCTTATGATAGTGCTAAAATTGCAACGAAGAATTTATTAAAAAATAATAAAGTAGATACAATAATATGCTCTACAGATAGGCAAGCACATAGTGTGTATATGATAATAAAAGAGATGGGGCTAAAAATTCCAGATGATATATCTGTAATATCTTTTGGCGGATATGAAATTGATGCAATAATAGACCCGCAGCTATCCACTATAAAATTTAATTCATTTAATGCCGGTGTATGCACTGCCAATACTTTAATAGATTTAATTAATAATGTTGAAGTAAAAAAAATATTTTATATAGATTATCAATTCATAGAAGGCAAGAGCGTGAAATAAAAAAGGAGTTAATAAAATTAACTTTTTATTAACCCCAATAAATATTTTTTATATATTATTTTATTTCCAATCTTTAAAATATTCTTTATGTACTTCTATATAATCAAATACAATAGATTTAGCAATAGAATAAGAATTAACTAATGGATGTACAGTTAAAGCTTTAATAGCTTTTTGAATGCTTTTTTCAAAAATAGCTTCTACTGTAAGATTTTCATATAGTTTAACATCTTTTATTAAATTCTCTTGCATCTTTGGTATATTATTCATTTTTATTGGAACAGCATTACCGTTTTCATCTATAGTACAGCTTATTTCAACAACATCATTATAATCTAAAAATTCTAAAGCTCCATTATTTTTCACTGAAACAACAACTCTTTTATTATGATTATTACTTGCAGCCTCAAGTATATCTATTGCTACACCTGCATATCCTCCAGAATCAGGTAGTTTTAAAAATTCAGATAATGGTATAACTTCTCTCTTATTTGATTTTTCAACACCAGATTCTCTAGCCATATAACTACTTTCTCTTTCTATTAGATAAGAAAAATATATTTCAAAAGCCTTATCTAAATCATTATGTATATCTATATCTTTAAGAGCATTATACATTTTATTATTAATTTCTAATATTTGCTCTCCTCTTGTTTTACCAGAATCAACTATAGCTTGAACAGCTTTTTCTCTATAATAATAAAAATATAGATATTCATTTAAAAGCATATCGTCAGATAAATGAACCAAATCTACATCAAAATATCTCATTTCTGTTTCTTTATATATTTTAGGATTTTCTATAATAGATTTTGTTATATCTTTTCCATTAACCTGTATATTTCTAAACCATGATAAATGATTAAGCCCAAAACAATCAATTTTTACATTTTCTTCTTTTTCTCCAATAATATGGCATATTTCTCTTATTAATTCGCTTGGAGCATCACAAATACCAAAAAACTTTTTTGAGAAGCCAGATTTTTGTATAGCCTGAGTTACTAAACCAGATGGATTAGTAAAATTGAAAAGTATAGCATCTTTTGATGAATATTTTTCTATCATTTTACAATAATCCAATATAACAGGAATGGATCTTATAGAAAAAGAAAAACCTCCAGGACCAGTTGTTTCTTGTCCTAATACACCATTTTTTAATGCCACTCTTTCATCTTTTACTCTTCCTTCTTCTTCACCAACCCTAATGGTAGTAATAATATAATCAGCATCTTTTAAAGCCTCTATAGGGTCTGAAGTAATAGAAAACTTAACCTTATCATTAAGTTTTTCAAAAATCTCTTTTGATAAATTACCATATATCTGTAATTTTTTATTATTGTTATCCATAAATACTACAGATGTAACACCTATTTTATTCACCTGTAAAGCTAAAGATTTTGCTAAAAAAGGAGATCTAACTCCACCACCACCTAAAACTGTTAATTTCATTTTTTACTCCATTTAATAATTATTCTTTATTTAATGCTTTCTCAACTTTATTTTTTATACTATTAACAGAAAGACCATAAATAATTTGTACAGATTGTCCTTTTTTAACAACACCATGACTTCCTGTTTCTTTTAATAAAGCTTCATCAATAATATTAATATCTTTAAGTTCTAATCTTAATCTTGTAAAACAATTATCTACAGATATTATATTTTCTTTACCTCCTATAGCCTTAATAATATTATTTATTTTATTTTCTTCATTAGCTGTTTTATTTTCCAAGTATTCTTTTTTTGAATATAGTTTAACATCAGCTTCATCATCTTCTCTACCTGGTGTTTTCAAATTAAACTTTAATACAAAAAATTTAAATACATAATAAAATAATATAGCTTGTATTATTCCTATTAGAATAAAATAAGGCCATCTAGTTACAGAAGGAGGCATAGGCAAATCATATAAGAAGAAATCAATAAATCCACTAGCACCCCAAGGTCTTATTGAAAATACATTTAAAATAGCTTGAAATACTCCAGACATAGCAGCATATATAACCCATAATGGAGGAGAAACAAATAAAAAAGTAAATTCAATAGGTTCTGTAATACCAACTAACATAGCAGTTAAAGTAGCTGGTATTAATATAGCTCTTGCTTGCTGTTTCTTTTCAGGTTTAGCAGTATGGTAGAAAGCTAAAGCAGCACCAACCAAACCAAACATACAAACCATACCTTGCTGAGAAAATCTTATAGCTTCATTCATTAATTTAACATCTTTATTAGCCATTTCAGCAAAGAATATTTGCATAGTACCTTCATATGTGATACCATCTCTCACCAAAGTACCTCCTATACTAGTTAATTGGAAAGGAGACCATACTAAATGGTGTAATCCTGTAGGTATCAAAACTTTTTCCAAAAATCCATATACAAATACACCTAATGAACCTGCATTTTTCATAAATGTAGTAGATAATGTAATTCCTTTAGCAACAAAAGGCCATATATAACTAAGTATTATAGCAAATAATATTACTATAGGTATCATTATAACAAATACAACTTTACTACCACCATACATAGCCATAGCACCTTTAAACTCAAGGTTACAAAAAGTATTATGTATTTTAGCAGTAGTAATACCTAATATTATTCCTAAAAATACTCCCATATCTATTACTCTAAAACCTAACAGTTCAGTTTGTCCTGTTCCAGCTAATTGTCCATTTTCAGGCATAGGTATAACTTTGTTTGTAATTTCTAAGAAAGTTGAATTAGCACCAAGAAACATAATAAATACCATAAGTCCAACTAAAGCGGCCTCTGTTTTCTTTTCTTTAGCTAAACCAAAAGAAATACCAACTGCAAATATTAAACTTAGATTACCAAATAAAGGCCAAAGAGTTCCTCCCAATATATCAGCCACATCTTTAATAATACTTCCTTCAGCAGACCAATTACCTAATAAAGTGGCCAATACGAGGGCAGTACCTATAACAGGTAAAAATAAAATAGCGCCCATCATAGCCCTAGAAAATTTTTGAAAACTATCTATCATAAAAAACTCCATATTTTTATAATGAAGTAAAATAACATATCTTTATAATTTTTTAAATATTTAAAAAACTAAAAAAAACTAGTATTAAAAAATAAAACTAGTTTCATTTTAATTAATAAGAAGATTTATTAGAAATGTATTTATCGAAATATTTACTTATTAGTTCTTCAAATCCAATTATGCAATATCCAAAAAAAGGATTAGGATAAAACACATCGTCATCATATTTCATAGTATCTTCAAAATAAAAAGCATAGTCTGAAATAAGCGAGATAGTACTATTAGAATTGCCAGTAAAAGATGCAACTTTTCCGCCTAAATCTTTCACGAGCTTTGCAAATTTGCAACATGATTCAGTTTCTCCAGATTTAGAAATAATAAGAATCATATCAATATCATTTTTAATATTCAAAAAAAAGGCGGGGTCTATCCATTGAATATTGATTGGTTCTAATCCTAGAACTAATAATTTTTGATAGATATAATTAGAAATTAAACTTGAAAAACCTTCTCCATAAACAGCAAACTTTGCAGTTTTCATTAAAGATAAAAACTCATCTATTTCTTTTTTATCTCTAACTCTAAAAAAAAATTTTTTTCTTATTTCTATGGTTAAATTATCATATTCATTGATATCATTATATTTAAAACTATATATCATTTCAAGGAAACCAGAATAGTTTAGTTTTTTTGCTAATCTTACAATTCTTGAAGGAATGGTGTTAAATTTATTAGCTACACCTCTTACTCCAAGTTTTAAAGCTTCCCTAGGATTTTTTTTTAAATAATCCAATATATCTCTATCAATTTTATCAAAATCATTATTTATTTTTTTCATAAAATAATAAAAATCCCAACAGAAGTTAATCTATTGGGATAAAAATATATAATATATACCCGGCAACGTTCTACTCTCCCGTAAAGCTACCCTTACAGTACCATCGACGATGAAAGGCTTAACTGCCGTGTTCGGAATGGGAACGGGTGTATCACTTTCTCTATGGTCACCGAAATAATATTAGCAAATTAAAGAACAATTTGATGATATTGCCAGATATATAGGAGCGTAGATTGTCTCATTCTAATGATTATGTTTTCTTTTTAGTGTGTTTGTAAGAAGAAAACGATAATATGGTCAAGCCATTGGTCTGATTAGTGCTGCTCAGCTGAACAGGTATTTCTTCCCTGCTTACACTTGCAGTCTATCAACGTCGTAGTCTCCAACGAAACTCATAGGGAAAATTAATCTTGAAGGAGGCTTCCCACTTAGATGCTTTCAGCGGTTATCCCGTCCGCACATAGCTACTCTGCGATGCTCTTGGCAGAACAACAGATACACCAGAGGTGCGTTCATTTCGGTCCTCTCGTACTAAAAATGACTCTTCTCAATTTTCCAACGCCCGCAACGGATAGGGACCAAACTGTCTCACGACGTTCTGAACCCAGCTCGCGTACCGCTTTAATTGGCGAACAGCCAAACCCTTGGGACCTGCTCCAGCCCCAGGATGCGATGAGCCGACATCGAGGTGCCAAACCTCCCCGTCGATATGAACTCTTGGGGGAGATAAGCCTGTTATCCCCGGAGTACCTTTTGTCCGTTTAGCGATGGCCCTTCCACTCGGGACCACCGGATCACTAAGACCTGCTTTCGCACCTGCTCGAGATGTCTCTCTCGCAGTTAAGCCACCTTATGCCTTTATACTCTACTACCGATTTCTATTCGGTTTGAGGTGACCTTTGCACACCTCCGTTACTCTTTAGGAGGCGACCGCCCCAGTCAAACTACCCGCCTGACAATGTCCGACTGCCGGATAACGGCTAATCGTTAGAATCCCATTTTGCGAAGGATGGTATTTCAACGATGACTCCATGAAAGCTGGCGCTCCCACTTCAAAGCCTCCCATCTATTCTACACATCACAAAACAAAACTCAATGTCAAGTTATAGTAAAGGTTCACGGGGTCTTTCCGTCCTGTTGCGGGTAATCAGCATCTTCACTGATAATTCAATTTCACCGAGTTCTTCCCCGAGACAGTGCCCGGATCGTTACACCATTCGTGCAGGTCGGAACTTACCCGACAAGGAATTTCGCTACCTTAGGACCGTCATAGTTACGGCCGCCGTTTACTGGGGCTTCAATTCGAAGCTTCGCTTACGCTAACCTCTCCTTTTAACCTTCCAGCACTGGGCAGGTGTCAATCCCTATACATCCATTTACATGTTTGCAGAGATCTGTGTTTTTGTTAAACAGTCGGCCAGGCCTTTTCACTGCGACTCTCCTCCCGATATTGCTACCGAGATTCAAGCGTCTCTTTTTCCGAAGTTACAAGACTAATTTGCAGAGTTCCTTAGGGAAGATTATCTCGAGCGCCTTAGAATACTCATCTCACCCACCTGTGTCGGTTTACGGTACGATTATAATATGCCTAACCTTAGAAATTATTTCTAGACAGCCTAATTCACGCAACTTCCTGAACCCGAAAGCCCAGTCACTATCCACCTCAACATTGAAGCAGCAAGCATTTACTCACCACAAGTCTCGGCTATTCGACGAGGATAACCATCACCTCGCGTACGCAAACAATCTGTGTCATTCCATCGAAACATACTATAGTACAGGAATATTTACCTGTTTCCCATCGACTACGCTTTTCAGCCTCATCTTAGGGGTCGACTAACCCTAGGCAGATTAGCTTTACCTAGGAAACCTTGGGTTTGCGGCGAACGGGTTTCTCACCCGTTTTCTCGTTACTCATGCCTGCATCCTCACTTCTTATACCTCCAGCATACCTTACGATACACCTTCAACGGCTTAAAGAACGCTCTCCTACCAATCATAGATTAACTCTATAATTCCCTAGCTTCGGTACTATGTTTGAGCCCCGTTACATTTTCGGCACAAAAACACTCGACCAGTGAGCTGTTACGCACTCTTTAAAGGAATGGCTGCTTCTAAGCCAACCTCCTGGCTGTTTAAGTATTCTCACATCCTTTCCCACTTAACATAGATTTTGGGACCTTAGCTGAGGATCTGGGCTGTTTCCCTTTTGACAATGACGCTTATCCGCCGCTGTCTAACTGCCATGTTCTTAACTTACGGTATTCGGAGTTTAGTTGGGTTTGGTACCCGGTTAAGGGCCCTAGTCCATTTAGTGCTCTACCCCCGCAAGTAAACACATAACGCTGCCCCTAAAGACATTTCGGAGAGAACCAGCTATCTCCAAGTTTGATTAGCCTTTCACTCCTACCCACAAGTCATCCAAAGCCTTTTCACGGCCACTGGTTCGCACCTCCACTCAATGTTACTCGAGTTTCGCACTGCTCATGGGTAGATCACTTGGCTTCGGGTCGTATAGCATGCAACTAATTTCGCCCTATTAAGGCTCGCTTTCACTACGACTACAAGGCTATTACCTCTTAATCTCGCTACATACTATAAGTCGCAGGCTCATTCTACAAAAGGCACGCCATCAGGCCTTCTACTATTGCTAGCAGGGTTCCCTCTGACTACTTGTAAGCTTAAGGTTTCAGGTTCTATTTAATAACCCTCAACGGGAGACTTTTCACCTTTCCCTCACGGTACTCTACACTATTGGTCACTGGTTAGTATTTTGCCTTGGATAGTGGTCTACCCAGATTCAAACAGGGTTTCACGTGCCCCGCCCTACTCAGGAACGGTAAAACCTTGTATATATGATTTCGTGTACAGGGCTATCACCCACTATGGCCTGCTTTTCCAAAACAGTTCCACTATCATATATAGCAAAGTCGATATATGTAAGTATACCACTCACCGCCCTACAACACCGCAATAACAACGCCTTACAACTTGACATTATTACGGTTTAGGCTCTTCCCTTTTCGCTCGCCACTACTGAGGGAATCTCAATTTTGATTACTCTTCCTCCAGGTACTTAGATGTTTCAGTTCCCTGGGTGTCGCCTCATACACCTATGGATTCAGTGCATGATATAGAAGGTTTACTTCTATAGGTTTTCCCATTCGGTGATCTACGGATCATAGAATATTTGCTTCTCCCCGTAGCTTATCGCAGCTTGTCACGACCTTCATCGCCTTCCAGTGCCTAGGCATCCACCTTAAGCCCTTACTTACTTGACCATATTATCCTTTTCTTCTTATCTCTAAGCTTCTAAGTTTAATACGTCTTGAATGAGACTTTTAGCTAATTAAAGCTGTTTCTTCTAATTCTTTAGTAACGTCCGCTTAATTGTTTCTACTCTAAGACACACAATCTAATTGTGTTTTCTTTTCTTATCAAGTGAAGATTTTTATAATCTGCTGACTTTCCGCTTCTTAATTGGAAAATACTTTATAAAAATCTACGCTCTTATATATCTGTCAAAGATCATCTTTAGTTTCTCATTGATATTTTTTATTTATCATCAATGTTTTATTAGTATAGCATGCAGCCAAAAAAACGCAATACTATTTTACCCGTTAAATAAAAAAAATTTCTATTTTTTTATTAAAAAAGCCTATATATTGTACATTTTATACATTTTTTTAAAGCCAAATTCTAAAAATAAAATTAAAATAAAATATTAACGCAAAAATTCGCTTTTTTTTACAAAAAAACTTATAATTAAACCATTATTTTTGAAAAAACTAAATATATTTTAGAGAGTTGTATATGAATATATCAGAAGAAAATGGAATGAAAAACCTTACTCCAAATACTACAATATACCATGAGGGTGAAAAAATTAAAAATATTTCCATCATTACAAAAGGAAATATTGATGTATATATTTCATCAAGAGAATTACTCGGTATAGAAGACGAAGAAGAAATTATGAAGTATAGCTGCAAACTTTTTTCTATACCTAAAAATATTATGATTGGAATCGGTGTGTTTATGAGCGATTCTAATTATATTTTCTCTTTCAAATCTAAAAATGATAATGAAATATACACAATAAATATACCTGATAAAGAATATATAAAAACATTCTTCAATAGCAATAAAACATATCTTACTAATATGTATCATTCTCTTGCTTATATCATAATGAAAACTTATGATGAATATGTAAAAATTAAAAAAATTAATGATGAACTTAAAATAATAACTACTAATCTTGGTGTTATGTATTTTAATTTAAATGCTAAAAATAAAAATATTAAATCTGAATTGTTTTTAAAAACAAAAGAAGTTTTTGAATATGCTACAAATGACGGTTTTAATTTTCCTACAGATTTTGATACCGATTTTATAAAAGAAGACCATGAAGAAATATATAATCATAATAAAAATAAAATCATTGAAGAAAATGAAAAATTGGAATTTGAAATTGAATATATAAAAAGATTTTTAACTATGCCTAAAGAAATTAAAGCACCTTTCTTCAATTATGATGTTAATATGACTTTATCTTCTACAGCAATACTATATCAAACATTAAAAGAAATAGCAGATATGCTAAAATCTGAATTTATAAACACTATGGAAAATATAGCATTCTTATATTCAAATAATAAAGAATCCCTATTTAATGAATACTCTAAAATGGCTTTTGAATTAGAAAAGCAATCTAAAGACTATGAAATATGGGCAAGATATTCAAGATACATATCTAATGTTACTAAAGACATAGTGGAAAAAATAAAAAACAACTACGAATACGAAATAAATATAGACGTAGACGAATTAGAAAGCACTATTAAAAAGCTAACTCAAAATATTAACTCTTCAAATGATGATTCAAACAATGAAAACAATGTTCAAGTAGTTATGGGAGTAGAATCTATACCTGAGGAAATTAGAAACCCTAGTAAAAAAATAGTGGAAATATCTGGAATAGCTGAAGATAGAGCTTCTTCATTCTTTAAGGCTCTAAATGCTTTCAAAAAATTAAAAGATAAATTTAATACAGAAGATGATGCAAGAAAAATTAGAAGAAGTGTTACAAATGTATTCTTTGAAGTTTATAGAGAAATAGCTAAAAAATACATCATAAACAATGAAAAAAGCAAGCTGCTTTCAATGTTCTTAAACTTCGGATATATGGACGACCAATTACTTACACCAAATCAAATTGTTGACCTATATGAAGTTAAAGACAAAACAGCTTCCAAAAAAATTAATGTATTTTATATAGATGAATGGCTTCAAAAAATTTATGATAAAGAAGAGCCTCCTTCTGTTAATGGTTTCGGACAGGACTATAGAGAAGCTTTGAGAGAAATGAAAAAAAGAGGAACTATAAGCGACCATGAAATGGAAGAACATTGGGAAAGCCCTCTTAGAAGACTTGAATATGAAGTGGATAATATGATTGAAACTACTCATAGATTATGTTATGGTCAAATAAGTGTTTATTTCCCTATACTTCATAAAGATATGGTAATTAAAGATTTCAAAGACTCTCTAATAAAAAAAGAAACAATGGAAAATACTTTAAACTCTATATTAGAAATAGATTTTTCTGCATTCTACAGAGAAGTTTTATATAAAAATAAAGAGCTAAACATAGAAAAAGAACTTGTTATGCAGGAAGTATTGCCAAACATTATATTAATGCCTACATATGGTTCTCGTGCTATAATGTGGGAAGAGCTTTCAAGCAGACAAAAAAATAGTACAGCAAGATTTCTACTTCCAATATTTACATCAGAAGATTTGGAAGGCTTAACTCTGCCTATGATGGGGGCTTTTAGATGGGAGCTTTGTAAAACTATGCTTGGTCCTGCTTGGAATGATATTACTCAAATGTCTCTTACTTCAGAGTACAGCGATTATATTCAGTTCTACAAGAAAAACAGAAATCTCTCTGATGATGCTAAAGAAAAACTAAAAGTACAAATTAAAAAATGCAGAAATAATTTAAGAGAAGTATTTGTATCAGATTATGTTATATGGCTTAAATACGAAAGTAAAGGAATTATGCGTCTAAATAGAGTGGCAAGAGGAATACTATACAGACAAGTTCCTTTTGCTAAAAACATAAGAGATGAGCTTGAAAAACAGCCTATGTTTGCTGATATGGCTAATAGATTCAAAAACATAAGAAACAAAAAGGCTACTGAATTAGAAAACAAATATTTCAAATTCACTAAAACAGGTAATCCTTTGCCTGAAGAGCTGCAAACTCATATAGATTTTTATAAGAAAATGTAACTGTAATAAAATTGACAAAAAAATAGTTTTATATATAATATTACTCTATATAATAATATTTTTACAATTACTTTCAATTCTTAGGGAGATAAAAAAATGCAGCTTAATAAAAATATATTAGAAGTACCATATTCTTTAATAAGAGGTCTTACAGAAAAAGCACAAAAAAAACAAGACAGCATAATGCTTACAATAGGAGAGCCGGATTTACAGCCTCCAAAAGAATTAATTGAATACGGATGCGAATATGCTAAAACTCATTCTCTTCCCTACACTCAATCTGGAGGAAGCGAACACTTAAGAGATTTAGTTGCAAAGCACTATAATAAATATTATGGTTCAAATGTTAATGCCAACAACATCACTATGCATATTGGTTCTATGGAAGGTATATCATCTGTATTTAGAACTATATTAAACATTGATGATGAGGTAATAATACCTACTCCATTTTTCTCGCCATATGAACAAGCAGTTAAATTATCTTATGGTAAAGTAGTATTTTTAGACACAAGAGAAGATAATCTTGTATTAAAGCCAGAAAAGATAGAAAAAGTTATAACTAATAAAACTAAAGCAATTCTTTTTAGCAACCCAGGCAATCCGTCAGGATATATGCTAAAAAAAGAAGAAATGGACGAACTTGTAAAATACTTTGAGAAAAAAGATATATTTATTATAGCTGATGAAATATATTCTGCTATATCATTTTATCCTTTTACATCATTTGCTTCATACCCTTCTATTAAGGACAAGGTAATAATATTAAATGGTTTTTCAAAGTCTCATTCTATGACAGGATGGAGAATAGGATACAGTATATCGCCAGAAGAAGTAAGAAAATATTTAGTTAATGCTAGTTTCAATAATGTTGGAAGTATGGTTAGCCTTTCTTGTGCTATTGCTGAATATGCTTTAGAAAAATTCCCTATGATAGAAAGTTTTAGAGACATTTATAAAGATAGAGCTTTTACTATGTCAAAAGAATTGATAGATTTAGGATTTGATGTAATAGAACCGAGAGGGGCATTTTATTTATTTGTAGGATACAGTAAATTTTCTAAAGAGCCTTCGCTTGATTTTTCTATGAGGCTATTAGATGAAACTGGGGTTGCTGTTGTACCGGGTATTGCTTTTGGAAGTGAAAATTATTTTAGAATAGCTTTAACTCAGGAGATACCTATATTGAAAGAGGCTGTTAAGAGAATAAAAGATTTTTTAAATAAATAAAATTATTATATCAATTTTTTATTGGTTTTTATAATACATAGTTTTATATTTTGTATGTATGCAATTTTTAGAAATGTGAAGAAAAAACAATATTAAATTTACAAAAAAAATGTTGTATATGTAGTATAATATTGTTAAATTTGTACTAAAATAAGAAAATTATAATATTTTTAGACTATATTTTAAACTATACGTACTATCACATAAGTCAATACAACTTTTTTAACTCTTACTGCATACTAATAAATATATTGTATGCTTTTTGTAACTTTACAAAAACAATAATAATTTTTACAAAAAATAAGTTTTTCTTATTTTTATTTAAAATAAAAAATATATAATTTGGCATTAAAAAATAAGGATTTATTATGTCGATTTTCTTTGCCCTTCTATCATCAATATTTGCATCTCTAACTGCAATACTAATAAAAATAGGTCTCAAAAATATTAATTCAAATTTGGCCACAGCAATAAGAACCATTATAATACTATTTATGTCTTGGATAATTGTATTTTATACTAACAAAATAAACTCTATAAATACTTTAGACACAATAAAAAATATCAATAATAAAACTTTAATATTTATAATACTTTCAGGAATAGCTACAGGACTCTCTTGGATATTTTATTTTAAAGCATTGCAAATTGGAAACGTTAATAAAGTAATTGTAATAGACAAACTTTCTATAGTATTTACAATCATATTAGCAGCAATATTTTTACATGAAGCTTTAACATTAAAAATCATTATAGGAGTTATACTTATAGTAGCAGGAACACTTATAATTAGTTTAGGATAATAATATACTATTTCTAATTGATAATAGTTAAAAAATAATTTTATAGTTTAAGGAGTATAAAATATACCCCCAACTATAAAAAACAATAGTTTTATATATCATACTCTATTACTTCTCTTTTTCTTGTGCCGCCGAAATTAAATATATCTAAATGTATTCCAAACTGAACGCCAACATCAACAGAGCCTAATTTACCGGAATATTTATAACCAACTCCTAAATTTTCCAAACCATCTTTCATTTGTAAATAAGGCATATCAAAATTAACATATAATGATATTATTATAAGATTTTATCAAAGATGAGCAGGAAAAAACTAATAAAACTCTGCTATACTAGTTTTTAAACTGTATATCTGCACCATTAAAATATTTATTATTAATTTGATTATAAGCATAATAATTCAGAATGATTTTTTATATTAAGCTATTTCAATTTTGTAATAACTCCTTCATATACAGCCTGCATAATTACTGAATTATTTTTTTTATTTTTGAAGCACCATTCAAAAGAAGCTGATGCTGAATTTCTATTATCAAAGACTGCTTTTGTTTTTACAGACATAACAATATCATATTCTAACTGTTTTTTGGAAGCAAATTCAAAATCATTTTCTTCATAGCTGTATATATTATTTATAGTCTTTCCTGTAAGCATATCAGTTATATTTCCGTATTCATCTATTTCTGCATAGTATGTTATATCTTCAGGCATTTCTTTATTGCCGCTTATTTTTTTCATTCCCCCAATGTTACTACCCCATATACCTTTATTTTTAATTATATTTTCTTTATTATCATTAACAGTTATTCCTGTTTTACTTTGATTATTACAGCTTATCATAAATAATAAGCATATAATTAAAATGCTTTTTTTCATATTATTTTTCCCATTTGCACATATCTCTTATATTATTTCGGTATGTTCTTGTTTTTTAATTATACTTTTTTATTATTGATTAGGAGCTCCAACAGTACCTAAATACTGCATTATCTGAACCCTTCTGCTTTCAACATCTTTATCCAAATTAGCTATAACCTGATTATCCTTAGCAAGAGGAGACATTCTTAGCTTAAAATCATTATAAATATTAAGTGCCTCAACAATCATATTCTGCTCTATATATATATGACCTATAGCATACAAAGCAAAAGCACCGTCTTGAGTTAAATCATTTGTATATTTTAAGTATATATTTATAGCCTCATTATATCTCTTTTGATTAAGATAAATGCTAGCCAAATCAAAATCTACACCCCTTCTATCATCTCTAGTAATATTAGGAAGATTCAAAGTATCATTTAATATATTAATACCAGTATTAACATCACCAATATTAGCATAAAGTATAGCAAGCTCTTTATTAACATTTACTAATTGAGTATTATTAACTGCTCTTTTTTTAGCTTCATTTTTAGCCCAAATAGTTTCATCTAAATCTTGTCTGTTTTGATAAATATAATTAGCATAAGCACTATAACTATCAAAAGTGTTTTCCTCTATAGCCTGCTGTTTTAGAGCATCTGCCTGCTGTCTTGTAGTTCTAAGCTGTAAGTCTAATCTATTATTAAACTGCATTATTTGCTGATAAGTGGTGTTTTGTGCTCTTGCAGCATCGCCCATATCCTTGCCTCTATGGAAAGTTTTTTCTGCTCTTGCCATTACATCTTTAGCTTTATTTAAATATTCAGCCTCTTTCTCATAAGGAGTATCTTTAGAGCGTGCTAAATACTCGTATGAAGCAGCCAAGTTGAAATAAGCAGGATAAATAAGTTTTTCAAGCTTTATAAGCTCTTCATACATCACAGTAGCCCTCTCATAATCACCATCTAATATAGCCTGATTGCCTATAGCAAAATAAACATTAGACATATCAAAGCCTATAGTAAGCATTCTCTCTTCTTCTTCTCTTTTAAGATTTTTATACTCTTCTATTTTTGCATTAGCCTCTTCTCTTGTAATGCCGTTTTTAGCAACATCTCCATTACCCATAAACCCAAGCAATTTTTGATATGTTTTTATTCTTCTGTTATACATATCTATTTTAGCAAGTGAATAAGAACTTACAAAAATCTCTCTTGTTAAAAAGTCATAATGAGAAATCTCTTCAGCAGTTCCTTTCATAGTGTAGCTCGCCCAATAATCTTCTTCTGTTTTTAATTCTGGGAAAGGAAGCTCATACATTTTTACAAAAGTTATCTCTTCATTGCCGTTATAGTTATTTTTTCTCTCTACTGATATTAAACCTTCATCAAGCAAAGCATTCAAATCTGAAGCAACTTTTTCATTCTCATAATTTCTTTTCAAATGCTCTTTTGCTATTGCTTTATAATCATTAACAGTAAGCACCTTGAAAAACTCTAACTCATCAACCAAAGCATATTTTATAGGCTGAACTTTAAATACAAGCCCATAAGCCTTAAAGTAATAATCTCCAAGCCTTTCAAGACCGTCTCTTCTCCAAGCCATATAATAAGGTCTGCCGCTGTCTATAAAATCTTTATCCACAGCATCGCTTATGCTTCCAAGCCATCTGCCGTCTGTTTTCATAAGGTTACCGTATATTCTTTCAAATACATTACCCTTCTGGTCATATATTTTTAAATCTGGTCTTCTTCTTTCAACCATAGTGTAGTAAACGAGTCCGAATACTTGGTTATCCCCTCCCTCTGTTGCAAATATTGCATTGTCTGGGAGTGAGTTCATCATATTGTATGAATAGTCATGGTTACTAAAATCTTTTGAGTTGTTGTTGCGGCTTAAATTCATTACAAATATAGGTACCATTATTGCAAATATTGCTATAAGTGATATTGCATGATAAGGCTTTAATTTTGTATCTGTAATCTCTTCAGAAGGTTTTTTTAATACATTTTTTATATTGGTATTAAAATATTCCATATACCACTGTATGCCAAAGCCAACTATTACAATCATATATAAAGTAGCAGGCAAGAAGAATACTTCAACAAATGATAAAGTTCTTACACTTGGAGGAGGATTAGTGTATGCCATTAAAGATACACCAAAGCTTAATAGCCCAAATACTGAAAATATTCCTATAAACTTATTTTTCTTAAATATTTGAAATAATCCCGGTATTAAGAATAGTAAACCTAAAACAGTTAACTGAGTTTTAAATATATTAATTAAAGCAGATACTTGTTCTGGGTGAAGTATGAAAGCTGCTGCAATATCGTTACCAGAAGCACCATACTGTTTTCTGTGTATCATACTAAATAAATAGCTTAAATTCTCCCAGCCAGAAGGCTCATTCAACTGTCCCCAGTTTAGAGGAGGTAAAGCTCTTGCTCTTATAGGCATGTAGGCATATATTATAACGCCAACAGCAAGCATTAAAAGCATTTTATAATAAGAAAATGATATTCCAGTGATAAAATCATTATCATTATTAAACTTATCTATCTTGCATAGAAAATATCTATAAACCAACACCCAAACAACAACTAAAAATAAAGGCCAAAATACTAAGAACATTCCTTTATAAAGAGTTGGGTAGAAAGGAGCTTTTAAGTTTTGTATCATATCAGGTCTTAAATAAGAACCATTAGCAAGTGCTGTAAATATGTCGCTTAAAATGTTCATATCTGTAAAAGGCTTAAACAATATAGAAAATATAGAATCATTAGAAGCTACACCCGGAGGGAAATATAAATAAGCCTCATAATTCATAATAAATCTATAGTATCCAAAGCCTCCTATAAATAATAATACTAAAAATACAAATATAGATATAAAAGGAGTTTCAATGTTTTCTATATATCTGTCTTTATGAACCAAGAATAATACAATAGCTATAAACAAAAGAGGAGCAAAAGCAAAAGGCAAAGTAACATGGTGATTAGCGAGTGCTACACCATAAAGAAAACCGAAAGCCATTAAATATTTATTTCCATAGTAAGGCACATCATCAGCAGCATGCTGCCAAACTGCCTCAAACCAATAAACAAGTATTAAAAGCATAGAAGCTATTTGAAGAATGTTTAAGCTATAAACTTCAGCCATAGTAGCCTGTGCCCACATATTATCAGATATAGCAAAAGCAACACTTGCCAAAAGTGCCGGTATATGTACTACAGGAGAAAAACCTCTCTCAATTCTGTTTTGTCCTAAAACTTTAACCATAATAAGATAAAAGAAAATCATCGCAATAGCACCGCATGTACCAGAAAATAGGTTTGTCCTCCAAGCGATGTTTCCAAATGGTATATAAGTAAATAGTTTAGACATTAAAGTGTAAAAAGGGTAACCCGGAGCATGCCCTACTCCCAAGAAATAAGCTGCTGTTGTAAGCTCTCCATTATCTCCTGCCGAAAGTGAAGGCGTTAATGTAAACAAATAAAGCAAAAACGTAAACAAAAATGCTGCAGCAGAAAATATTATATCTATCTTTGAAAGGTGATAAGGTTTTATTTCATATTTTTTAAATATTGGCTCGCTGTCAGAAGACTTTGAGAATAATTTAGAAAATATGTTTTCGCCTTTTTCTTTATTTACTTTTTCTTTCTTATTATTTTTTTCTTTATTTTTTTGATTATTTTGCAGATTATTAATATATTCTTCTATTAACTCTCTGTCTTTTTCTAATTTTTTTGTAAGCTCATCAATGCTTTTGTTTTTGTAATTAGCTTTAATATACTCTTTTTCAAGATGCGAAAGTTTAGCCATTGAATTATTTCCTCTTAAATCTAATTTTAAATAGTTTCAGATTGTTATATATTTTATTTTGGATTATATGCGGCAATGAATTTATTTTGTACTTTTTCCCGCCGCAAAAAGTACCAAAAAGTGCAAATAGTTGTTAATATTTTATTATATCACAACTATAGTCTATTATTATATAATAAAATCGCTTATTATTCAATAATGTAAAAAAGATATTTATGTTTAGGAGCCATACATATTGCACGTTTTTTAGTTTAAAAAAAGCAGGTATTCCTTATAATTTAATTAACT
>NZ_CAKVGN010000041.1 GCF_934747485.1 uncultured Brachyspira sp.
AAATTATGATACACCTATGCTATACTTTAAGAAATTAAGGAATTCCTAACTGCAATATGTCTGGCTCCTGTGCATTTGTTTTTTTATTTTGTAATTGATTTTTTTATAAAACTTAATATAATTATATGCTGTGAGTTTTAAAACAATTAGGAGTAATTTATGGATTTAAAAAATTACATAAGAAACATACAAGATTATCCTAAAGAGGGTATATTATTTAGAGATATCACAACCTTATTAAAAGATAAAGATGCATTTAAGTTTGCAATAGATTCTATGGCTAAGCAAGTTGAAGATAAAAAAATAGATTATATAGTAGGAGCTGAGAGCAGAGGATTTTTAATAGGTTCAGCTTTGGCTTATAGATTAAACTGCGGATTTGTGCCTGTTAGAAAAAAAGGTAAATTGCCTTGCAAAACTATATCAGAAGAATATGCATTAGAGTATGGCACAGACTCTTTATATATGCATGAAGATGCTATAAATAAAGGAGCTAATGTGCTTATAGTAGATGATTTAATTGCTACAGGAGGCACTGCTTTGGCTATGATGAAAATGGTTGAAAGACTTGGCGGCAATATAGTGGGTTCTTCTTTTTTAATAGAATTAAAAGAATTAAATGGAAGAAAAGATATAGGCAAATATCCTGTTAATGTTTTAATAGAATATTAAACTTTTTTATTTAAAAAAAAATAAAGAATAGGAATTATAATATAACTCCTATTCTTTTTTATTGCATATTTTATTATTTATAAAATTTTATTTAGCTAATTTAGCATAATAAAACTTATGAGCACCAAGCGGGTCAAATATAACGCCAGATAATTTTTTACTAATCATTATAGGGTCAGTGTAGAAATAAAGAGGAATTAAACCCATATCATTCATAAGTATATCTTCTGCCTCATGCATAGCTTTCATTCTTACATTTTGATCTATAGTTGACATAGCAAGTTTTAATTTATCATCATAATTTTTGTTAGAATAACCGCCATTGTTTTGTACACTATAGCTTAAGAATACTCCAAGGAAACTCATAGGGTCATTATAATCAGCTATCCAACCATGGCGGGCAATCATGTAATTTTTATTTTGTCTAGTATCTTGGAAAGTAGCCCATTCTTCCTGAGCTATAGTAGAATCTATATTTAAATTCTCTTTCCACATTTGCTGTACCGCTTCAAATATCTGTATATGTTCACCGGAATTAGATTTAAACTCTATTACAGGGAAATTATTTCCGTTTTCATATCCAGCCTCAGCAAGCAGCTTTTTAGCTTCTTCAACATTTTTTTGATAATCATCTGGCTTTACACTATAATAATCTCCGCCAACCTTTCTAAACTCTCCATTAACATCACTAACACCATTAGGTACCCAAGCACTTGCCGGTAACTGTCCTGCTCTTGTAACCTGCTCTACTAAATAATTTCTATCTATTGCCAAAGTTAAAGCTTTTCTTACTCTAACATCTTTCAATACACTATTTGTAATATTAATACAATAATAGTATGTACCCAAATATGGTGATATATTCATTAAACCTTCACTTTGTAATGTTTCTATATCTTGAAGAGGAGGATTATTTGCAAAATGTATAGAACCTTCTTTTATACCAGCTACGGCAGCAGTACCATTTTGCATAAGTATAAACACTAATTTTTCTGGTACAATATTTTCACTATTCCAATAATTAGTATTTTTTACCATTACAAGTCTGTCATCAGTTCTTCTTTCTACCAAAGTAAAAGGACCATTACCTATATATGTATCTGGAGAAAGAGTCCAATTATCTTTATTTTCTTCTATTATATCTTTTCTAACAGGGAAGAATGTAGGAAAAGCAGCAAGCTCCAAGAAATAAGCTGTAGGAGCACCTAACTTTACTTCAAGAGTGTTTTCATCTATAGCCTTAATTCCCAAATCTGTAACAGGTTTTTTTCCAGAATTAATATCCATAGCATTTAATACAGGTTCAAATTGATAAGCATATTCTGAAGCTGTAATTGGATCAACAGCTCTCTGCCAAGAATAAACAAAATCTTCAGCTGTAATTTTTTTACCGTCAGACCATTTAGCATTTTCTCTTATATGGAATGTATAAGTTAAACCGTCTTCACTTATATCCCAACTTTCTGCAACACCGGGTATTATTTTATTTTCTTTATCTCTAGTAGCTAAACCTTCAAAAGCATGCTGAATATATATGCTTCCGTCAACTGTAGAGTTTAATGCTGGGTCTATTGTTTTTGGCTCGGGACCAACATTAATGTATATTGCTCCTTCATCTGTTTTATTTCCGCCGCAAGAAATTGATACAATCATTAAAACAGATAAGAGTAATAGAGTAAAATGTTTCATAAATCATATTCTCCTATTTTTTTATTGGTGCTATTATATTTTGTATAAATTATATTGTCAATTAATAATTATGAAATAATTTTTTTAATAGTATTAGTTTATAATTATTAGTTTTTTATTATGTTTATTGTGTTATAAAAAACTATATTACAAGATTAATGGTGTTTTAGTAAACTACAAAGAGGATTAGTTTATACAATATTACTTAAACTTAAATATTTTTTATAAAGACTCTAATATATCATTAATGCTTACTTTGTTTATTAGAGTTTTTTCTATATCTTCTAAAAACACAAAGTTAATTTCATCGTTGCTTCTTTTTTTATCTAATTTAATTGCATCTTTTAAGTTAATGTTGTTTGGTATTTCAGTTGGAAGAGAGAATTTACTAAATATATTTTTAGCTCTTTCAAGTAAACTTTTATCTTTAGTTATAGCTTTTTTTATTCCATATTCTATAGCAAAAATCACACCTATAGCAACAGCCTCACCATGAAGTAAAACCCCATAACCGGCAGCATTCTCCACACTATGACCAACAGTATGACCAAAGTTTAAAAACATTCTCTCTTTTTTTTCTTTATAATCAATCTCTACTATATGCCCCTTTAATTCACAGTTTCTCTTAAGAATAAAATCCATATCAAAACTATTGCTATTTTCTAAATATTCTAAAAGTTTTTTGTCAAACAAAAATGCATGCTTAATAACTTCAGCCATACCCGCATTAAACTCTCTCTCTGGAAGTGTAGTTAAAACATCACTATCCATTATAACAAGCTTAGGGCTATGAAAAGCACCCACTAAATTTTTACCTTCTTTTATGTTAATGCCTGTCTTTCCGCCCACAGAAGAATCAACGCAGGCAAGAAGTGTTGTAGGTATTTGCACAAAGTCAATTCTACGCATCCAAGTAGCAGCAGCATACCCAGCCATATCTCCTATAACACCGCCTCCTAATGCTATTATTATATCTTTTCTGCTTAACTCGTTTTTTGCAAGGGATGAATATATATTATAAATGCTTTCTATATTTTTGTTAGTTTCCCCATTTTGAAGCACGCATACAGAAGTAATAATATTTTCTTTTTCTAAACTTTTTTTAACAGTTTCAGTATAAAGTTTATCAACTATATCATCAGTAACTATTAAAGCTCTTTTCCCTCTAAGAACTTCTTTTACCAATTTACCGCTTTCTTTTATAAGTCCGCTGCTCACTAAAATATCATAGTTAATTTTTGCATCGTTGTTTATATTTATATTAACTTTATTCATATATAAGCCCTAATTTATTTTTTTAGTATTATAAATTATTTTAAAAAAATAGATAATATTTTTACAAAATAAAATTTAGAAATATAATGAAAAAAGATTATATATATACTATTAATTAGCTTTAAAATTTTATATTATTTAATTATTTTTATTTTATTCAACTTTTTCCCGCCTTCGCTGTGCGGACTTCGTCAAAGTTGCAAAAAGTGCAAGTATTTAAGTCTTATATATTAATAATTATATTAAATAATATTTGTATTTTATCTAAAAATGCAGTTGTTTTGCTTCTTTTATACCAATACCACAGGCACTTCCTTCAGTCGTAAAAGAAGTAGGGGTGTGTACCCTAAGGGCACGCTTCGAAGTAGGTAAAGCCACCACAAACAAAAAAAATTAAAAAATATTAATAAACAAAGCTATTTAGATATATCAACGTCTTCTTTTGATTTTACTTTCTTGTATCTTATCCACCTTCTGCCTTGTATATAATGCATAAACTTGATTAATCTTATAAGTGAATCTTTAAAATTATCATTAGAGTTTTGTTTTTGTATCTTAGCTATTTCAAATATGCATCTCTCTCCGTCTATATTAAGCCAAGCGGAAGTGCATAGTTCATCGAATTCTATATCTTTATTGGGTTTCTTTTTTAAAAGCCAGCCTGCTATTTTTGTAATGGGGTTATTAACATCAAATATTAAAAGTACTTTTCCATTATCATTTACTTTCCAATTGGTGTGTATAATCTCTGGAACATACAATACGAAATTGTGCTTATCTTCTTCTTTTAAAAATTTATCTAACAAAAATTTATTATCTTTCATTTATTTAAGAATCCTATAAATATATAAAATTTTATAAAATAATGGGCTTAGCTTACATAATCGCCAAGCCCATATCATTTATTTTAAAATTTTATTTTTTATCCTTGCTTACAGCATACTTATAAATCCAAGCAGCAAAGAGTATAAATATTATAAATGTAATAGCATTGCTTTGAGGAACAATTTTTGAACCAAAATTAATAGCAATGTTCAAAGCAGCCATAACACCTATAAATATACCAGTTATAGCATCACCTGCAACTAAACCGGAAGCAAGCAATATTCCTTTTTCAACAGCTTCACTTTTTTCTTCTTCTTTGTCTTTAAACTTCATTTCTACTAATTTTCTTACTATACCGCCAATAAATATAGTAGTAGTTAAAGTGATAGGCAAATATAAACCTAAAGCCACAGGAAGTATAGGAAGTTTAGACAAAGCACAGAATACTGCAATAGAAGCTCCAATTATAACCAAAGTCCAAGGCAGCTGAGCAGTCATAATACCTTCAACTATAAGTTTCATCAAAGTAGCCTGAGGAGCAGGAACAGCTTCACTGCCTATACCATAAGCAGTTTGCATAAGTATAACAGTAGCAGCAGCACCAACAGAAGCCACACAAAGAGCTATAAACATACCAATTTGTATATTCTTAGGAGAACCGCCAATGATAAAAGTAGATTTCAAAGACTGAGCAACTCCTCCCGCAGTAGCAGTAGATACACATACAACACCGCAAACAACAAGAGACATTCTTATACCCTCTTCACCAATATTGCCTGTTAATTTGAAAGCAGTAGCAACAATTAAAAGAGTAGCAATAGTCATACCAGAAACAGGGTTATTGCTTGCACCAATAACTCCGACCATTCTTGCAGATACAACAGCAAAGAAGAAACAGAATACTACAGCCAATATACCGCCTAATATACCGCCTCCAATTATAGGAACAAGCCAAGTAGCTAAAAATCCAAATATAGCAGCAGCAATAAGCCATATGATAGGAGCATCTTGATTAATTCTGTCATGATTATCATTAGAACCCTTCTCGCCCATACCAGCCAAAGATTTTTTGAAAGAGTCTATAATCGTAGGAAGAGACCTCGCTAAAGAAATAAAACCTCCCATAGCAACAGCACCGGCACCAATATATCTTATATAACTTCCCCAAACTTCCTGAGCAGACATCTCTGATATTAAACTTGTAGAAGGAAATACAGGAGTATTAATTAAACTTCCAAAATATTTAATGATAGGTATAAGACCAAGCCAAGCAACTATACCGCCTGCAAACATTAATGATGAAGTTTCAAGTCCAATGATAAATCCAACACCAAGAAGCGAAGCTAAAGTGTCCACTCCAAGCATAGTTTTTTCATAAGGCTTAATTATGTAAGTAGCACTCTCTTTCCAAAAACCAAATCCTCCAGATAAAAGTTTGTATCCAACTCCAGCAATAATACCGGTAATCATATACTTAAAACCTTTACCGCCCTCAGAACCTATTACTAAAACTTCAGCCTGAGCCATAGCTTCAGGATAAACCAAAGAACCATGCTCTTCTACTATCAAATATTTTCTTACAGGAGTAATGAAAAAACAGCCCATAAATCCGCCGATAATAGTAACAATTATTACGGTAAATATTGAAAGTCCCATGCCAAATAATATTAAAGCAGGCAAAATAAATATTATACCGCCCGCAATAGATTCGCCAACTGCAGTAAGTGATGCTGCAAAGTTAGCTTCTAATATATTGTTTCTTTTAAATAAAGCTTTAAATACACCTGTAGCAAGTATAGCACCGGGTATACCAGCTGATATTGTAAGACCTACTTTTAATCCTAAATAAGTGTTAGCAGCTGCAAAAACTATAGCCAATATAACACCAAGTATTATAGAATAACCTGTCATCTCAGGCATTACTGTAGTAGCAGGTATAAAAGGCACATAATCTTCACCCTTTATCCCCCCATAAGCATTTTTTGATAGCTTTCTAGCCTCTTCTTTAATAGACATTCCTATTTCTCTCCCTATTATTTAATATATTTTTTATTTAAATATTTTTGTTTAAGCATTTTTATTTAATATTTTTATTTAAGCAATGTTTATAACAAGCTCTTTTAAAAATTTCCACATTCTATCAACAGAAGATATACTCAAATGTTCAGCTGGAGTGTGTACATCTTTAATATCTGGTCCTATGCTTATCATATCAACATCTGGTAAAGGCTTTTTAAGTATTCCGCATTCTAATCCTGCATGTATAGCCTCTATTTTAGCATCTTTTCCTGTAACCTTTTTATAAACATTTAATGCTATATCTTTAACTTTTGAATTAGCATCATATTCCCAAGCAGGATATCCATTAGACATTTGGAAAGAAGCTTTTGTCATATTGGCAGCTGATTCTATCTTTAAACCTATCTCTTTAGATGAACTTTCTATAGAACTTCTTACAGATATAGTAAATCTTAACTTTCCATCTTCTTCTTTTAACACACCATTGTTGCAGCTAGTCTGAACTAAACCCTCTATATCTTTACTCATATAAGCAACGCCGTCTGGAACTAACATCATAAAATTAATAACATTATTGCTTAATTCTTTAGTAAAAGCCTCTTTAACATCTGAAGCTTCTGAAACATTTATAACCATATCAGGATCTTCCACTCTATATTCATTTTTTATATTTTTAGCAACTTCTTCTAAAGTCTTTTTTACTTTATTAATATCTTTAGAAACAACAACAGCCTCTGCATGTTTTGCTATAGCATTATGCTTAGCACCGCCTTCTATATGTGATATAACAGCATCGTCTCTCACAGCATATAATAATCTGCCAAGCAATTTTATAGCATTAGCTCTTTGTTTAATAATCTCTATACCAGAGTGTCCGCCTTTAAGTCCTGATACTTCTATCTTTAATGCTTTTCCATCTGCTTTTTCTCTTTTAATATCAAAATCTATTAAAGTATTCATTCCCCCGGCACAGCTTACCAAAAATATACCCTCTTCTTCACCGTCTATATTAATCATAGTTTTACCGTCTATATGCTCACCAGTAATAGCAATAGCTCCGTCCATACCAGTTTCTTCTGCAGTAGTAGCTAATAATTCTATAGGAGGATGAGGCAAGTCTTTAGAATCAAGCAATGCCATACCCATAGCTATAGCAATTCCATCATCTCCGCCAAGTGTTGTATTATTAGCTCTTAATATGTCGCCTTCTAATATCATCTCTATAGGGTCTTTTCTAAAATCATGTTTAGAATCTTTTGTTTTCTCGCATACCATATCAACATGACCTTGTATTATTACTGCGGGCTTATTCTCATAACCGCTTGTGCCTTTCTTCTTTATAATTACATTCATAGCACTATCTTGATATACTTCCAAATTTCTATCTTTAGCAAACTTTACCAAAAAATCACTAATCTCTTTCTCATGTCCTGATTCTCTTGGTATTTTATTTATCTCATTAAACCATTTGAATACTTCTTTTGATTCCATTGAATTAAAAGCATTTAAATCCATAGTATTTTACTCCTTAAAATAATATAAATTATTTTTCTTATTTTGTACTTCTATTAGTATAATAAATAATATAAAAATTGTCAAAAAAAACTAATAATATATCAAAGATTTTAATTTTATGTAACTTCAAGTAGTAATATATTTAATTGTTAATAATATAATTTTATAAAAAATTTTCTTCTAACTCCCCACCCTATAGCCCTTTTGTTTCCTACTATAATATAGAATAATACTTATTTTTTGCTAATACTCTAATCTTTGCCCCCACCCAAGATTTTTTAAAAATTTGATGTCTATCCACCGCACGGTAAAGTAAGCAAAATATATAAATAATTTTAAAATTCGACTTATATATTATATTTCTAAATTTGTTCACCGTGCGGGAAACGTGCTTTAAATCAAATAAAAATTTGGGCGGGAGCTAACATTTTTAGTTAAACAATAAATATAATTACCGCTCCATTTATAAAAATATTCAAAAAACATAGAGGGCGGGATTATATATAAAATTTCATACTTAAATATAAAAAATATATATTTACTTGAAAAATTATTATTTTTGCTATATCATTAAAATATATTTTATTAATTTAATTTTTATAATGGAGTGAGATATGGTTAAATTTGCAGACTTAGGTCTTGTAAATAGTAGAGACCTTTTTAAAAAAGCTATTGGCGGCGGTTATGCTATTCCAGCATTTAACTTTAATAATATGGAACAACTTCAGGCTATAGTACAAGCTTGTGTAGAAACTAAAAGCCCTGTTATTATTCAAGTATCTTCCGGTGCAAGAAAATATGCTAACCAAACTTTACTTAGATATATGGCTCAAGGGGCTGTAGAATATGCTAAAGAATTAGGTGTTAATGTACCTATAGTATTACACCTTGACCATGGTGATAGCTTAGAACTTTGTAAAAGCTGTATTGAATATGGTTTCTCTTCAGTAATGATAGACGGAAGCCATTATGATTACAACAAAAACGTAGAAATTACTAGAAGTGTTGTTGAGTATGCTCATAAATATGATGTTACTGTTGAGGGAGAATTGGGTGTACTTGCCGGCGTAGAAGATGATGTTGTAGCTGAGCATCATACTTATACTCAGCCTGAAGAAGTAGAAGATTTCGTTAAAAAAACAGGTGTTGATTCACTTGCTATATCTATTGGTACTAGTCATGGTGCTTATAAATTCAAACCTGGTCAAAACCCTCAAATAAGATTAGACATTCTTAAAGAAATTGAGAAAAAAATTCCGGGATTCCCTATTGTACTTCATGGTTCTTCAAGTGTGCCTCAGGAATATGTTAAAATGATTAATGAAAATGGCGGTAAACTTGATGATGCTATAGGTATTCCAGAAGAGCAATTAAGAGAGGCTTCTAAGAGTGCAGTTTGTAAAATCAACATCGACAGCGATTCAAGACTTGCTATGACTGCTGCTATTAGAAAAGTATTCCATGATGACCCTAAAGAATTTGACCCTCGCAAATATTTAGGACCTGCTCGTGATGAAATGAAAAAACTTTATATACATAAAATAATCAATGTATTAGGTTCAAACGGTAAAATATAATAAAAATTAAAGGAGATATACACTGTGGGAAAACAACATAGAAAAGTAGTGAAACGCAAAAGAGCTTTAAGAAGAATTAAAAGACAAAAAGATGCTCTTAATGCTAAAGCTAAATAAACAAGATTTTTTAGGGGTGTAAGTTTTTTCTTATACCCTTAATTTTTTACTAATAAAGTATTAGTAATACTAAATTTGATAAAACAAATAATCAATAAAAATAGTATTTTAAAACAATATTTAAAAATTATTAGGGTAGAAAAATGAAAAAAATTATTATATCAATATTAACAATATTTGTTGTAATGTCTTGTACTAATCAAAACAGCATTGATAAATCTCCTCTTGCAATTCAAACAGATTTTGGAAGAAAGGATAATGCTGTAGCAAGCATGTATGGTGTTGCTCTTACTGTAGATAAAGATTTAAAAGTTTATGACCTCACACATGAGATACCTGCATACAATATATGGGAGGCTGCTTTGAGGCTTGACCAAACTGCAAGATATTGGCCTGAAGGTACTGTATTTGTCAGCGTTGTAGACCCGGGGGTTGGCACTGATAGAAAATCGGTTGTTATGAAAACTAAAAATAATTATTATTTTGTTACTCCGGATAATGGTACTTTAACTTTTGTTGCAGAGTCTTTGGGTGTAAAAGAGGTAAGAGAAATTGATGAAGCTAAAAATAGACTTACAAACTCACAGGAATCATACACTTTCCACGGAAGAGACGTTTATGTTTATACTGGAGCTAAACTTGCTTCTAAACAAATTACTTTTGAAGAAGTTGGGCAATCTTTAGGAACTAATATAACAAAAATTGAATATCAAAAGGCTAAATATGAGAATGGAGTTTTTTATGCTAATATACCTGTGCTTGATATTCAATACGGAAATGTTTGGTCATCGCTTCCTCGTAAGTTAATGCTTGATAATGGAATTAATATGGGGGATACTCTTAATGTAAAAATATATAATTATAGCGAGCTTGTATGGACTGGAGATGTTAAACTTGTAAATACTTTTGGCGATGTGCCTGAAAATGAAAATATGGCTTATTTTAATTCTGAACTTAATTTCTCTGTAGCTGTTAATATGGGTAATTTCTCTGAAAGATATAAAGTATACAGCGGACCAAATTGGAGTATGGAAATTACAAAAAAATAGTAAAATAATAAATTATAATAATGGGTTTACAAAAAGCCCATTATTATAACAATAATATAAATTATGACAAAAATAGAACAATATCTCTTGAACACAAACAAAATAAAATTTTTTGATACTATTCACTGTGATAAAAATAAAAAGATAGTAATAAAGAATAAGCATCTCAAAAAAACTAATGGAGCACAGATGGAAATACAAAATACAGAAATAAAAAATGAAGAGTTAAAGAAATTATATCAAACTATAACTAAATGTATGAAATGCGAAGCTTTATGCAGCACTCGTAAAAATGTGGTATTTGGAAGGGGAGATGAAAAACCTGATATAGTATTTGTAGGAGAAGCTCCGGGGGCTGATGAAGATAGATTAGGTTTTCCATTTGTGGGCAGAGCCGGCAAATTATTAGATAAGTGGCTTGAGAGGCTAAATATTTCTAATTATTATATTATGAATGCCTTAAAATGCCGTCCGCCTGAAAACAGAGACCCGCTTTTAGAAGAAAAAGATAATTGCAGAGATTTCTTTACAAAGCAGCTTGAAATATTAAATCCTAAAATTATATGTGCATTGGGAAGACATGGGTTTTCTAACCTTGTAGATTTTGATTTAAAAACTCCTTTTGGAAAAGTGAGAAACAATATTCATTATTATAACAATATACCTGTAATTGCAACATATCACCCTGCATATATATTAAGAAATCAAAAAGAAGAAATAAAAGTAATAGAAGATTTGGAGTTTATGATAAGGGAATTAGAAAAATTAAAATAATTATATTTATTAGTTTATATATTTTTGTAAATGTATTATTAATTTTTGTAGCATTTTTTATCAAATATAAAAATTACAAAAATGCTAAACTTTGGTTTTATGTAAAAACAAATATGTATTAAGTTTAATTCTTTTATAGCAATACCATAGGCACTTCTTTTAGGTTGTCCTAAATAATTTTATTTGTCATAAAAGAATTATAAGTTTATATAAACACAAATATATAAAATAAACTCTATTAGGAAACAAATTTGAAAAGAATAATATTACTATTTTGTTTAAGTGCTTGTTTATATACTCAAGAATTTGATTATCTCTTGCCAGATGATTTTGATACAAACGAATATAAAGAATATTACACAAACAATAAAGAAGAGCATATAGAAAACAAAAAAACAAACACCCCCACAAAACCAACTATATTCGACTATATAAATACTTCATACAAAATAAAAGATACAATAATGAACCTTCAAAACTATCTCGATAAAGGCGGAGACATTAATGCCACAAACACAAACGGCAATACTATTTTAATGGAAGCCTCATCAATAGGATATTATGATTTAGTTGATTATATAATAGATAAAAAAGCAGAAATAAATGCTACAAACTCAAATGGTGAAAACGCTTTAATATTAGCTGCTAATTATCCATATATATTAAATCTCCTTATAGAAAACAATGCTGATATAAATGCAATAGACAATAAAGGAAAAACAGCACTTCTCACAGCAGCAGAAAAAGGAAACATTATGTCTGTGCAATTACTAATCAAAGAAAAAAGCGATATAAATAAAAAAGATATTTTAGGCAAAAACATATTGATGTATGCCGTTGAAAGTGAAAATTTAGACTTGGTGAAATATATAATAGAAAAACTAAAAGTTGATATTAATGAAAAAGATGATTGGGGGCAGAATGCCATATTTTACGTTACAAAAATAGAAATTGCGAGATATTTAATTTATAATGATATAGATTATAAAAGCAGAAATTCAATTGGACTAAAACCGCATGAAGTGTTAAAATATAATAATAAAATAAATGTATCTAACTATTTACAAAAATTATATAATGATGAATAATAAAAATGTCTTTAAGTATTTTTTATATAAACCGAAAATATTTGCAGTATATTGGAGAGTATAATGAATATTAAAGTTGTCTTATTATTTATAAGTATAAACATACTTCTATTTGCACAATCTACTTCCAATGTTGGAGATAATAACATATTAATAAATACTGGTACAGGAAGAGTAGATTATACAACATATACAATATATGCTGATGCTACCGCTGATATTCTTACAGACAAAGTATTGCACCCAGAAGCATTATTAATACTCCAAGAACAAGCAGAAGAAGAAACTTTTAGAACCCTTTATCAAACATTGGGTAATGTTATAGTTAATGGAGATTATACAGTTTTTAACATCATAGAAGAAAATGCCAAATTAAGAGAAGATGTTATGGACTTTGTTAATAATGCAAGACTATTAGGAGTATCCTATCCAAGCAGAACAAGCGTTAAAGTATTAATGGCTTTAGATATCATCACTAACCAATTAATGTCAAACTTTATACAAAATATGAATACTTATAAACCTACACCAATAGTAACATATATTGATGCTGGTACTGATTATGACGGGCTTGTAATAGATGCAAGAGGAATAGGATTTAAGCCGTCTCTATTTCCTACAATATACAATGAAAACGGTGATGCTATTTATGATATTGCTTATATAGATAAAAAAATTGCCTCTACTAATGGATATATAAAATATTCTACAAACTCATTTTTAACTAATCAAATATCTACAAACATTACAGGCAGAAAACCATATAATATAGTAGCTTGGAGAACAAGAGGAAAATTTGCTAGCGATTTGGTAATAGGAAATGAAGATGCAAGTATTATATTAAGTGCCAAAAAATTAAAAGAGGCTATTAGAAATTGTAAGGTTACAGTTATAATAGACTAATAATAAGCTTTTTAATATTATGAAAAAGATAGAATATTATATTGATTATATATTTGAAGAAAATCAAGAAGATATTAAACAATATATATTAAAACAAACAGATACTATAAATTTTAAAATAAATAAAAATAATATATCAAATGATAAAACTATATACTCTCAAATAGTAGAAAAATACTTTCAAAAAGATGATGATAATGATTATATAATTAGGCTATTTAAAATTATTTCATTATATGATATAGACAATATTTATATATTTGAAGCTTTTATTATTAATATTATAGCTGGCTTAAAAATAAAAGATGCTGTATTAAAAACAATAAATTATAAAAAAATAATAAATTATAATAAAGAGAATATTTCAGAAGAAGAGATACTAAAAAGAAAATTCTATATATTTACTTATTTTGATAATGCCTACAAATATTTTCCAAACTATATAAATAATTATATTGAAAATGTATATAAACTAACATTTGAAGAAGCTTCCAAAGAATATAATGACAATATTATAATACCATTAATGGCTTTAGTTATTGGCTATTATATTAATAATGAAAATGAAAAATATATAGATAAAATTTTAGAATATTTAGATAATATAAATATACTAGACTCTATGCTTGCTGTTAGCATTATAATAGATAAAAATAAAAAAATAGAAAATAAATTTGTAGAGTTATTAAAACAATTAGAGAAAAATAATAAAAGCCTTATAGCAGATTTTATTTATATATCAAGGCTTCCAATAGAAAACAAATACTTCTTTGATTTTAATGATTATGATGATTATATGAACTATCTAATAGATTCAAATGCAGAGAATTATATAATCTTTTTAATTAAATATTTAAACAACAATACACACTTAAACTATAATAAAATATATTCAGAGCTTATAGAAATAAAAAAATATGATGAAGAGACTTTTAATAAAATATATGAAGTATTAAAACTTTCAGAAAAAAATAAATATGCAATAGAATTAATGTCAATATTTAATCTAATAACAAACAGCAGTATTGATAACATAAATTATTTTTTAGAATCTTTAGAAAAAGAATTAGAAGAGTTTTTTAATATTAAGCATATAAAATACAACACTATATATGATTTAATTCATGCTCTAAAAATATATAAAAATGATTTAACTATTAAGTTTAATGAGCGTATAATATTTTTATTGAATGTTTTTAATTGGTTTTATGATAGTGATGATAATGCTAAAAAAATTGTAAACACTATATTAGAATCTTTTCCATACAATTTAATGATTCCTATAATTATAAAAAACAATATAAACTTATTTAACAAAAACATAGATGATACTATAAAACAATATAATATAAACATAAAAGATTTGTTAATAACCTATTTTAATAGCTACCCTATATACATATTTAAATCTCAATATGTTACAGAATTATTAAATAAATATACTTATGAGATTAAAGAAGCATTTGAAGATATAGATTTTTTAAATGCAGTATCAACAACAAGTTATGCATTAATTGATTTTCTGGAATTAGTTTATAATAAAAATAATTTTGAAGATTATAGTATTGTTTATAATATTTTAAATACAGACAATGAAGAACTAAAAAAATATTCTCTAAACATTATTGCAGAAAATGAAGAGTTAAACAGAAAATATGTAGAAGATAATTTAGATAATTGCAAAGAGTTTAAAGATATATTAAAAAAATGGAATTACAGCAAAGAAGATTTTTGTTTTAATAGCATTGAAGAGATTTATGATTATGTTGATTATTATTATACAGACAATGAGTTATTAGATTTTTTGGATAATTATTATAATATTCTCTCTAAAGAAAACACAAATATAGATATTAAAGTATTAAAATATATATTAAATGAATTCTTAAAAATAGAGAAGCCTAATAAACCAAAAGATATAGAAAAAATATTAGAGTTTGTAGATAGAAAATCTTTTATAGAAGCAGCTGAAAAGGCAGCAGAATATTTTATAAATAATAATCTAATAGAAGACAACATAAAAATAATAACTCCTTATGCAATATATGCTGATGAAAGCCATATAGAAAAACTTCATCAATTATTGATAGATTGGAATAATAGTTTTAAAACACCATTGATACTATATGCAATGCAATCAATCGCTATAAATGGAAAAACTTCAGCATTAAAAATGATAAACAAATTCGCTCTAAACAGCAACAATAGAGAAATAAAAAATAACATAAAAGAAATACTTATATATGCATCAGAAATATTAAATACAAATATAGACAACATCTTTGAAAGATTATTCCCTAACTTTGGATTTGATATAGAAGGCAAAAAAATAATAAATTACGGTAAAAGAAGTTTCAAATTGCAATTATTAAGCGATTCTTATTTAGAGATTTTTGATATTCAAAACTCTTCAATAATCAAAGAATTTCCAGAAACAGAAAATGATGAAGAATTAAAAAAAGTAAAAGAAGATTTTTTATATACCCAAAAAACATTAAAAGAAATAATTAATTATGAAAAAATAAAATTAACAAGAGCCTTAATAAACGGCAGGAAATGGAATTATAAAACTTTCTTTGAAGTATTTATAGATAATCCAATAATGCGTTATTTTACACTCTCATTCGTTTGGGGAGTTTATGATGAAAATAATGTTTTAATAGATTCTTTTAGATATATGGAAGATGGGGCATTTGTAACAGCAGACGATGAATTATATGAGCTTCCAGACAATTGCTATATTGGAATATATCATATAATTGATGATGATATAGAAAAATTTTATAAGTGGAGAGAGCAATTTGAGCTTTATGATATAGAACAGCCAATTAATCAATTTATGAATGAGCTTATAACATTAAAAGAAGAGAATGTAAAATATGATTCTATTATAATGTTTGAAGGATTAAAAATTGACAGTTCATATATAAATCAACTATGCAGAGAGCTTGATATAAGAGACACTTATTTTAATGACAATGCTTCATATATGATATTTGATGATATATTAAAAATAGTATGTAAGATTAATGCTTATGCCTATGGAGAAGAGATAGTTTTAGGCTCTATAGAGTTTTATGAGCTTGAGAAGAATGAGAGATTAGGCAAAAAGATAAATCCATTTGAAATTAGTCAAAAGTTTGTTAGTTCTATACTATATTATTTATCGTTGGGGCTATACGAATAAAAAATTATATTTTATAGTTTTTGTTTTATTCAACTTTTCCCGCCGCAAAAAGTTTTCGCCCTTCGGGCACGTTTCGCGAAAGTACAACTTTATATATTGTCAATATGTATTAATAAAAACAATATTTATATTTTAGATTAAAAATGCAGTTCTTTTGGTTCTTTTATACCAATAAAAGAACTGGGGGTTCGGGGGCTAGTCCCCGAAAGCAATAAAAACATAAAAAGTTAATTTTTACAGACTTAAAATTTTTAGTATATATTAAAACTATTATTTTCTATAAATTTTTTGTTGTTCTTTTTCCCGCCGCAAAAAGAACCAAAAAGTGCAAATGATTTGACTTTATATATTAGGGATATACTAAATGCAGTTCTTCGCGAAGCGTATCCGAAGGATATAAGGTTCTTTTATACCAATACCATACTAAATGTACATCCTACGGTTGCCCCCACAGGCACTCCTTTCAGTCGTAAAAAAGTGGAATGTTGGGTCAAAGCAGCCACAAATAAAAAACTAAAAATATGTTTTTTAACAAACTTAAAAATCTATTTAATAAAAAAAGATAGCACCACTATGAGCACTATCTTTTATAATCTTATCGATATTAAAAATATTTACTTCAATACAAATTTATTTAAGTATTCATAAACAAATATAGCAAGTATTATAAGCGGTATAATATAACTGCTGTAAAGTCTTAAATATGCAGGAAATTTAACTCCCTCACCAGTATTAACCTCTTTAAGAAAATTATCAAATCCCCAACCAAACTTTCTCGTACAGAAAAATAAAGTAACCAAAGCACCAAGAGGAAGTATATTATTACTTACTATAAAGTCTAATAAATCAAGTATTACAGTACCCTCGCCTAAAGGATTAATATGTGATAAAACATTAAAACCTAAAGCAGTAGGCAAGCTTCCAAAGAACACTACTAAAAATAGTATTACAGAAACTTTCTTTCTTGATAATCCAAACTTATCCATAGCAAAAGAATATATATTTTCAAATACAGCAATTATAGTAGTGAGAGCAGCCATAGCAAGGAATAAGAAGAATAAAGAACCCCATAATCTTCCTAAAGGCATAGAATTAAATACATTAGGCAAAGTAACAAAAGTTAAGCCAGCTCCCTGACCGGGATTAACATTAAAAGCAAAACTTGCAGGAAATATTAAAAGACCAGCAAGCAAAGCTACTAATGTATCTAATGCCACAACTATAAGAGCCTCACCTGTTAATCTTTGTTTTTTATCTATATAGCTTCCAAATATAGCCATTCCGCCCTGACCAACGCTAAGAGAGAAGAAAGCCTGCCCAATAGCCGCATAAAATATAGCAATAAAACCAGAAAATCCGCCGCCGAATAGTTTATTGAAATCAGGAATTAAATAGAATTTTAATCCCTCAACAGCACCGTCTAAAGTTACAGCTCTTATTATTAATACTATAAGCAAAGCAAATAAAGATATCATCATAAACTTACTTGCTCTCTCAACTCCGTTTTGAAGCCCAAAAGAACAAATTAAAATACCTATTAATACACTAACTCCCATCCACAAAATTAAAGTAGAAGGGCTTCCAAGTACGCCATTAAAAAAAGTTCCAATCTGATTAGCATCTAATGAAGTAAACTTGCCAGTTAAAGTAAAATAAAAATAAGCTAAACACCAACCGCATATAGTAGTGTAAAACAACATAAGAAGTACATTACCAATAATCTGAACATAGCCTATTTTGTGCCAATGCTGACCTTTTTTCTCTAATTTTAGAAAAGAGTTAGATATATCATGTCCGCCGGCTCTGCCAACAGCAAACTCCATAATCATAGGTATAGTACAAAATGCTACTATAGATATAATATAAAGTACAACAAAAGCACCTCCGCCATACTGACCTGTAATATAAGGAAATCTCCAAACATTACCCATACCTACAGCACAGCCAGCCGAAACAAGTATAAACCCTAATCTGCTGCCAAGTTTTTCTCTCTCTTTCATAACTAATACTCCAATAAAAACATTAAAAAAACATCATGTTTCTATATATAATAATGAAGTATCATATTATATAAAACAAATAAAATCAATACTTAATGCTTTTAATATACATTTTATTGACAAAAAATTTTACTGTTATATACTTTTTTTATGAGTTCATCTATAAATTTATCTACAAACATAAAAACTCAATTAAGACATGAATTAAGATTAAATGCTCAAACCAAATTATGGCTTGATGTAATATCAATACCCGCCATAGAACTAAAAGAAAAGATAGAAAAAGAAATGGAAGAGAACCCTTTCTTGGAATACGATTTTAAAAATAGTAGTAGTAATACAGATATTGATAACATAATAGAAAACACGCTTCAAAGCGAAGGCGAAAGCCTATTCGAACACCTTAAAACGCAAATAAATATAGCATTCGATAATAAAAAAGATATAGAATTAGCAGAACATATATGCAGTTTCATAGATAAAGACGGATACATAAAAACACCATACGAAACCATAGCAGAAACTTTAAACGCCAATATAAAAGATGTACAAAAAATAATTAATATATTAAAAACCTTCGACCCATTAGGAGTTTGTGCGATAGATATTGAAGAATGCTTATCTATACAGCTTAAATCGAGAGATGATATAGAAGATAGTATAAAAGAAATAGCCATAAAAATAGTAGAAAAATTCCTAAAAGAGCTTGGTAAAAAGAATTATGATTATATAGCAAATGAGATGAATATTAGTAAAGATAAAGTGCTTGACGCTCTAAAAATAATACAAACATTAGAGCCCTACCCCGCAAGAGAATATGACACTACACCTATAAAATATATAGTACCTGAAATTTTTATATTTAAAGAAAACAATGAGTGGGTAGTAAAAACTAATGAAAGCTTCATAAAACCCTTGAAAATTAGCAAAAAATATAGTAAACTAATAAATGAGGGGAAAAATAGTAGAGAAGATACAAACTTTTTGAAAGAAAAAAAGAAAATGGCTGAAAATTTAATAAATGCCGTTAGTGAAAGAAAAAAAACATTATTAAAGGTTGGCGAAGGACTATTAAAATTTCAACTTCCTTTCTTTGAAAACGGAAAAGAGTTTGTAAAACCCTTAAAATTGCAAGATTTATCATTAGAAGTTTCTTTAAGTGAGTCTACAATAAGCAGAATATCTAATGGTAAATACTTAAATACAGTTTGGGGAACTTTTTCTATAAAATATTTCTTTTCAAAAGAGCTTAAAGGTGGAATATCATCAAGAGCTGTAAAAGAAATAATAAAAAGAATAATAAAAGACTCCCCTGTTAAATTGACTGATGAAAAAATAAGGCTGATATTAAAAAGTGAAGGTATCGATATATCAAGAAGAACTGTTGCTAAATATAGGCTTTCATCATCAATATTATAAAAACAAAAGGAGAAAATTTTATGCATCAAAACATCATAGGTAAAAATGTGAGAATCACTAAAAACGTAAGAGAACATATCGCTAATAAGATGCAAAATATAAAAGTTCATTCTGATAAAATCATAGATGCTAATATCATATGTGAGCATATACATGAAGAATATATAGTTCAAGGTACTATTACTTTCGGTAAACAAGTATTCCATGATAAAGAAAAAGAAAAAGACTTGTATGTAGCAATAGATACAATGTTCCAAAAGATAGAAAGAAAAGTAAGAAAATCTAAAGAGAAAAATATAGATAAAACTCAAAGAGCTGTAGTTGATAAAACTGTACAGGCTGATGAAGATGATGCTTCTTATTCTATAAACACATTATCTTTATATGAAAAACCTTTAGATGAAATTGATGCTCTTGTTATATTCAATCATGATAAAAGACCGTATCTTGCCTATTTCCCTATAAAAAGAGAAGAGGATTTATACAGTGTAAAAATAGGTAAATATCCTTCTTATCTATTTAAAGGAAATGATTCTAAGACTTATGAAATATACGAGAGTGATGATTCTAATTCTTGGAATATAGATGAAGTGAGTTTAACTAGTGATAATAATATAGATGCTAGTTCAAGCAAAAAATATGAATTAAAAGAATATAATGTGAGTGAGGCAGTAAACTATTTGACAGAAAACAATAATGAAAAGTTTGTAGTATATGTAAGCAGTGTTACAGGTCAAGTAGAGGCTTTATATAAGGAATCAGATATATCTTTTACTTTAATAAGAATATTTGAGATATAATTTTTTATAATTAATACTATTTTGGAGGGCTTAACAAAAATGAGCTTGATAGACTATATCAACAAAGATGCAATAATGATAGATGTTCAAGAGACGGATAAAGAACGTTTACTCTCTAAAATGGTAGAAAGGCTTAATGAATGCGGGCTTTTGCTGAATAAAGATGAAGCAGAGCACTCGATTATGGCTAGAGAAAAACTTATGAGTACAGGGGTTGGAAGCGGTATAGCTATTCCGCATGCCAAAACAGATGCTGTAGAAAGAATAGTTTTAACAGTTGCTACTATAAAAAATGGAATAAATTATAAATCTGTAGATAAGAAAAAAGTATTTATAGTTTTTATGCTTCTTGCTCCTAAAGATTCTGCATCAGAGAATTTAAAAGTGCTAACTACAATAGCTAAGATACTTAGAGATAATAGTCATTTTGTAGAGAAACTCATAAATACAGACAAAAATGAAGATATAATATCTCTTATCGCTAAAGAGGAAATGAAATTATAATGCCTAAAAAAATAAATGTTGAAAAATTCCTTGAAATCAACGAAAACAGAAACAACATATTAAAAATAAGAAGATTAACAGGTTTAATTGGCATGAAAAATGAAATATACAGCTGCGATGTCAATAGACCCGGTATGGCATTATTTAGATATTTTCAGGATTTCGCTTTTGAAAGAATACAGATATTCGGCAAGGGCGAAGGAAATTATGTTGTAACTTTAGACAAAGAAAATAAAACTGATATATTTGAAGAGATGCTTTCTTATAAGATTCCTATATGTATATTTACTTATGGGCTTGTGCCGCCGGAATCGTTTATAGAAATTGCTAAAAATAATAATATATGCGTTTTGGTTACTGAACTTCCTACAAATGAGTTTGTATTATCTATGCAAAACTTAATAGAAGAGGAGTTTTTAGAATCTTTTAGAGTTCATGGCGGACTTGTTGAGGTTTTTGGAGTTGGCATTTTAATATTAGGTAAAAGCGGTGTTGGTAAGAGTGAGGCTACTTTAGAGCTTATATATAAAGGTCATAGGCTCATAGCAGATGATACTGTTGAGTTTAAAAAATTAAAAGACGGCAGGATTATTGGTAAAAAGCATGATGTTATTAAGCATAAAATGGAAGTAAGGGGTATTGGAATAGTAGATATAAGCAGGCTTTCTGGTATGAGTGCCATTAGAGATAAAAAAAGACTTGATTTGGTGATAGAGCTTGAACAGTGGAAAGATGATGAGCAATATGACAGAATGGGGCTTTATGATAAAACTTATAATATATTAAACACTGAAATACCTTATATAAAATTACCAGTTCGTGCCGGAAGAAACATATGCATATTAATAGAAACTGCCGCTAAAAACTTGCGTTTAAAAGAGATGGGCTACAACAGTGCTAAAGAATTAGATAGAGATTTAATAGAAGCTATGCAAAAAAAAGGTTCATAAAAAACATATCTATTATATAAAAAAGGATTAAAAATATATGTCAAAAATAGCTGTTGGTATGAGTGCGGGAGTAGATTCTACAACAACGGCAAAACTTTTAAAAGAACAGGGTAATGAAGTTTTTGGTGTTACTATGCTTCTTTGGGACGGCGATGAGAGAGCTCCTTTAGCTGGTTCTTGTTATGGTCCTTATCAAAACAAAGTGGTAGAAGAATGCAAAAAATATGCCGCTCAAATTGGAATTGATTATTATGCTTTTAATGTTAGTGAATTATTTCAAAAAAAAGTAATAGATTATGTAAAAGATTCATACAAAAAAGGGCTTACTCCAAACCCTTGTATAATGTGCAATAGAGAAATTAAGTTTATGGCTTTATTTGATGCTATAGAAAAAAGCGGTTTAACTTTTGATAAATTTGCTACTGGGCATTATGCTGGTGTAAGATATGATGAAGAGTCTAAAAGATATATACTTTTAAGAGGCAAAAATCATATAAAAGACCAATCTTATTTTTTATATAGATTAACTCAAGAGCAATTATCAAAAATAATGTTTCCTATGTATGAAATGACTAAAGAAGATACAAGAAACTTAGCAAGAGAGTACAATCTTATTGATGTGGCAGAGAAAAATGACAGTCAAGATTTTTTTGCTGGGGAATACCATAGGTTATTTGATGAAGATTTAGAAGGAAATATTGTACATATAGAAACTAATGAAATATTAGGTCATCATAATGGAATATGGCATTATACGGTTGGGCAGAGAAAAGGACTCGGTATTGCATACAAAGAGCCTCTTTTTATAATATCATTAGACAGCAGCACTAACACTGTTTATGTGGGAAATAAAAATCACACCATTATAGACAAAGTTACAATATATGACATAAATTGGATAGTAAACAAAAGAGAGAAAGAGTTTACAGCATTGGTAAAAACAAGAAGTGCTCATAAAGGTACTATGGCTAATGTGGTGCCAATAGATGAAAATAGAATAGACATACATTTTTTAGAGCCTACAGGTATAGTAGCCAAAGGACAATCATGCGTTTGCTATGACGGCGAGATTACATTGTGCGGCGGAATTGTATACTAAAACAATAATTTTACCAACTTTTTTGTTGTTCTTTTTCCCGCAGCTTACGCACCTAAAGGTACTTCCTTCAGTCGCGGTACGGACTTCGTCAAAGAACCAAAAAGTACAAATTTATATATTGTCAATATGTATTAAAACAATATTTATATTTTAATAAAAAATGCAGCCTTTTTGCTTCTTTGCGGCGGCAAAAGAAGTGGGGGTACGGGGGCTAGTCCCCGAAAAACTAATAAAACTTAAGAAATATTTTTTGGTAAACTCAAATAAATATATTCTAAAATAACTATATTTTGTTATATGATTATTTTATTCAACTTTTTCCCGTAGCAAAAAGTTGCAAAAAGTACAAGTGTTTTAGCTTTGTACCTTCGATGACATTATCATAAATACCGTAGACAAAACAACAAGAATAGAACCAAATAATATATTAATAGTTAGTGTCTCATTATAAATAAATATAGAAGCTATTACTGTAGTTGTAGGTTCAAACATATTTAATATTGAAGCAAGAGAAGAGCCTAATTGTTTTACACCATAAAGCAAAAGCCCTAAAGAAAATATTGTACAAAGTAAAGATATAGCAATAAAATTATTAAATACATTTATGCTGTCAATCATTTTTAGGCTATTAGTTGCTATACCAAATATAAAAAATACTATAGATACAAATAAAGACATATAAAAAAGCGAAACCATAGTATCAAGTTTAGCAAATGAAGCCTTTTTGTTTGATATAATATAAACTCCGTATGTTACTGTGGTTATTAAAGCATATATTACACCCTTAAAAGATTCCACTTCTACAACTCTAGTTAAAAGTACTATTCCAATAACCGCAGAAATTACAGAGATTATTTTTAATATATTAATTTTCTCTTTATAGACTATAGCCATTAATATAATTACTACAACAGGATATCCAAAGTGAATCATATTGGTAAGCCCTGCTGATATATATAATAAAGAAAGCGATAAAAAGAAAAATGTTAAACCAAGCCCAACTATACTAAACAAAATTAATTCTAAAAATTGTCTCTTATCTATTTTAAAACTTTTTTTTCTTATGAGTATTATAAAAAATAAAAATATTGCTGTAAAAACATATCTATAAAAAACTATTGCCACAGATGAATAATTTTCTCTTATAATATTTTTTGTAAATATTGGAAGAAAACCATAAGCAATAGAAGCAATAATCACTAATAATACATTAATCATTTTATTTTGCTCTTCTTATCTTAACATCAAATCGCTCTTCTACTAAACTAATTAACTCTGGAAGTTTTTGCTCTGCTATCATTTTTAATTTTTCTCTGTCTATTCTTTGAGCAGGTGAACCAAGCATAACAGAATTTGATTCTATTTTTACATTAGTCATAACACCGCTTTGTCCGCCTAATATAACTCTATCACCCAAAGTAACATGGTCAGCCAAACCAACCTGCCCAGCAAGCACACAATGATGACCCAATTTACTGCTTCCTGCAATTCCAACCTGTGATACAATTATAGAATGCTCTCCTATATCGCAGTTATGAGCAATTTGAACTAAGTTGTCTATTTTTACGCCCTCTCTAATGATTGTAGAGCCTAAAGTTGCCCTGTCTATACAAACATTAGCACCTATTTCAACATCATTTTCTATTAAAACATTTCCCCTTTGAGGAATTTTCATCTGCTTGCCATTTACCTCAAAGAATCCAAAACCGTCATTGCCGATAACAGTAGAAGAACCTATTATTACATTGTTTTTTATTATGCATCTGTCATGTATAGAAACATTTGAATGTATGATGCAATTCTCCCCTATTTCAACATCATCTCCCAAAAATACTCCGCTCTCTATTACACTTCCTTTAGCAATTTTTACATTCTTTCCAATATGGGCATTATCCCCTATATAGGTTTCTTTATCTATTTTTGCATTCTCTTTTATAACAGCAGTATTTTCTACTGTGCCTAATGGATATTTTTTATCTTCAAATAAAATATAAAGAAGTTTTATAAATGCTTCTTTGGGATTTGCATGAATAATAGCTGTTTTGTTTTTAAAATCTTCTATAGTGTTTGCCAAATCCTCTCTTAAAATAATTGCACTTGCTTTACTATTTAAAGCGGCTTCTATATATTTATTATTATCAACACAAACTATAGAGCCTTCTGATATATCATTAATCGGAGAGAGGGTTTTTATATTAATATTGTCATCTCCTACTGTTTTTATAGCATTCAAAAATTTAGCAACATCTTTAATATTCATATTTGCTCCATTTAACATTATTAAAAAATTATTATATTTTATTTAATTTTATAAACAAATATATTTTTTTGCAAATTTATATTTTTAAAAATAAAAAACGCTACAGGATATAACCTATAGCGTTTAATATTTTTTTATTTACTATTTCTTATTTTGATGTTAATGAAGTAATAAATTGTTCATATCAGTTATTTCTTTTTCTTGGTCAGCTATTATTCTATTAGCAATCTCTTTAATTTTATCATCTTTTGTAGAAGCTAATATTTGTTTAGAAGCATTAACAGCCCCTTGATGATGAGGTATCATTCCTCTAATAAAATCTATATCATTATCCGTACTAACTTCTATCATAGACATTTCCATCATCATATCATTCATAATTTTCTCTGCTTCATTTCCAAAAGCTTCTGTTTCTATATCGCTATAATCTGTGTTTTTTGCTTTTAATTCATCTACTAAAGCAGTAAACTCTTTTATTTCTTTTTCTTGAGCTTGTATAATATTATTAGCTAAAGTTTTTAGAGTTTCATTTGTAGTAGTTTCAAGAAGTATTTTAGAAGAATCTATAGCTCCTTGATGATGAGGTATCATATTAACTAAAAAATCAACATCTATATTTTTAGTTTTCTCAAAAGGCTGAGCCATCATAGGAGCATGCATTGCATCTATAATTTTAGAACCAGAAGCATTATGAGCTGCATGTGCATTTTCCGGCATTTCATTTTGTGCAGCATTATTTTCTGCCGCAGAAGCAGTATCTGTTTTTTGAGTACAAGAAACAGTAAAAACTAACATCATTATAATAGTAATTAAAGTTAAAAAGTTTTTCATTATGTAAATATCCTTTAATAAATTTTACTATTATAACATCTTAATTACATAAATCGTAAAAATTATATAGACTCATCTTTTAATAAATTATTAAATTGTGCCTTAGAATAAACTTCTATTCTGTCATTATGAAGCACATAACTTTTAGCACTGCTTGTAAGCTCTACTGGTACAATTAATATTCCATTTTTAGCACCAGCCTCAGAAACAAGCATTAAAAAGTCTCTAATCATTAACTCTCCAATCTCAACATTATTCCATCTTTTAAAAGAAATAAGAGTTAAATCTTTTTTATTGCTTTTCATGTTGTATGCTAAATAATCAACTTCATCTCCGTAGCTGTTTTTTCCTTTTTCTCCTGTATATTCCTGAACTATTGAATGTGATAATTTGTTTCTTATTATGTTTTGACAAACCTTTTTAAAATCAAATATGCTCATTTTAAATATTTTATCTATTTTATTGGTAGTTGTAAATTTATTTGGTTTATTATCATCTACAGAAATTTTTAATTGATTTAATACAGCATCAACATTAATTGTAGGTTTTGTATCTATTAAATTTGATATATAATCGAAATCTATAAAAGAAGCCTCCCATAAATTTATTGTTTTATCCCAAAATGCTGTTAAATCCTTGTCTATATAATTTTCAAAGTTATCATTTTTATATTTTTGTAAATGATATGAGCCTGAATCTTTTATTTTATTTAATTGATCTGATGCTTTATATATTTCAGATAAATAACTTAATATTTTATCAACATCATAAATATTAAACTCATTAAGACTAAATGATTTTATACTTCTAAAAGCTTGTATTGAAAAATCTATATCTCTTAAAAAATATGAATAGAAGGCATAGTCAAATATTAAAGAGGATATTTTTTTATCAAATTGAGGAATTTTGTATAATGAATATATTTTATCATAGTATTCTTTAAATAATTTACTATCTTCTAATTTATATAATATAAATAAATATACTTTATCTAAATAAAATTTATAATTATCATCATGAAATTTATCTGCGAGTGTTATTTCTAAAAAAGATTTTGCAATATTTATTTCTTCAGATATTAAATAAAGTGAAATTAAAGATTTTGCTACTTGCTTAGAAACATCTTTATTATTTTTTTCTTTGTTCATTCTTTTGTAAAGTGTTTCTAAAAATGCAAGAGATTTTTTATAGTCTTTTACTTTATAAAAAGCAAAAGCTGCTGCCTTAATATCATCAATATCAAATTCTTCTTTTGCAGATAATGCTTTAGAAAAATAATCGCAAGCCATTTTGAAACTTCTTTCATATGTTAATATAGTAGCTGCTTTTATAGCGTATGTTGTACTCTTAGGGTCAATCTTAAAAACAATAGCAGAATATTTTAATATATTTTCTCTATTTCCTAATGCAGAATATTTCTCCTCCAATTTTTTTGCCGCATCAAGCTGAGCTTTTCCTCTCAAATATCCTATATCCATTAATTGTTCATATTTTTGTAATGCCTCTTCATTCTCCCCAATATTCTCTTCCAACATTGCAAGTTCATATATTGCTTCATAGTCGTTTTCATCTTTGCTTATTCTTTTTTTTAGCTCTAATATTCTCTCTTTGCTTAATTTACCTGATACTTTTCCTATTTTGTTATCTTTGTTTGCAATTATTTTTTTTATTAGAATAAATGTAAGAAAAGCTAATACTAATAAAGTTATTAAATATATCATTATATTATTCATAAATTATCTCTTTATCCTTTCACTATTTTTCAAAATTATTTTATATTATTTTTTATTTTAAATAAAGTTATATTTAAAAATATTTTTGTTTAGGAGCCATAGATATTGCACATTTTTTAGTTTTAAAAAAGTAGGTATTCCTTATAATATAAATAGCTAAATTTAAAGGAATACATATGAAAGAATATACTTCAAATCAAAGAAAAAAGATAGTTCTAAAAATTAATAAAGTTAAGAATAAAGAAATATTAG
>NZ_CAKVGN010000042.1 GCF_934747485.1 uncultured Brachyspira sp.
TTATGATACACCTATGCTATACTTTAAGAAATTAAGGAATTCCTAACTGCAATATGTCTGGCTCCTGTGCAAATAATTTTTATTATAACAATAAATAATAAACTATTGATGTAACTAATAATTAAATATAAAATATAATATCATAAAATTTTTAAAGGAAATAAAATGAATAAAAAAATTAAAGGAGCAATCTTTGACTTTGACGGAACATTGGTCGACAGTGAAAGTTTATATACAAAATCATTAATATATATATCAAAAGAAATGAACAAACTTACAGATGTAGATTTTGCATCTATGGCCGGATATCAAACTGATGACATAAAAAAAATGTTAATAGAAAGAAACTATACTATACCGAAAGATTTCTTTGAAAATGCAGAAAAATATTTTCATAAAATTATAGAAACAGATTTAGAAACTTTTGATGGAGTTATTGATATATTAGAACAATTAAAAAATATAGATATAGTAATAGCGTCAAACAGCAATATAGATTATGTTACAAGAATGTCTGAAAAAACTTCAATATCAAAATATGTTATAGGATATTCCTGTCATAATGAAATATTAAAAGCTAAGCCGGAACCAGATTTATTTCTAAATGCTTTTGAAATGTTAAAAAAAAGAAATAACAATATAACAAAAGATGATGTTGTTATTTTTGAAGATAGCTTAGCAGGTATCGATGGAGCTAAAAAAACTGGTATAAAAATAATAGCTATTACAAATACTTATAAAAAAGAAATATTATTGGAGCATGGTGCTGATATTGTTGTAGATAAAATAAACGAAGCTATTAATTATTTAAGTGTTTAAAACAATAAAAAAGGGAAACTAAAAATAGTCTCCCTTTATATTATTATTTAATTACATATCGCCTATAAACTTATACATTGGGAATTTTTTGCATAAAGCAGCTACTTTTTTAGCAACAGCAGAAACAATCTTTTCATCATTAGCATTGCTTAATACTTCATCAATATATTGAGTAAGCTCCATTACATCTTTTTCTTTGAATCCTCTTGTAGTAATAGCAGGAGTACCAAGTCTAATACCGCTAGTAACCATCGGAGATTCTGTATCATAAGGTATGCCGTTTTTATTGATAGTGATATGAGCCTTATCTAATACAGTTTCTGCAAGCTGCCCTGTAATGCCTTTAGATTTTTTTACATTAACCAATATTAAATGAGTGTCTGTTCCGCCGGAAATAAGTTCGTATCCTTTAGAAAGAAACATATTAGCCATAGCTTCAGCATTTTTCAAAACTTGCTCTTGATATTTAACAAATTTAGGGTCAAGTGCTTCTTTAAAACATACAGCCTTAGCAGCAATAACATGCATCAAAGGTCCGCCTTGTATGCCCGGGAATATAGTTTTATCTATTTTTTTAGCCAACTCCTCTTCAGTAGAAATAATATATCCTCCGCGAGGTCCTCTTAAAGTTTTATGAGTGGTGCCTGTAACAAAGTGAGCATGTGGTACAGGGCTAGGATGAAGTCCTGCAGCAACAAGTCCGGCAATATGTGCCATATCCACTAATAAATATGCTCCAATATCATCAGCAATCTCTCTAAACTTTTTAAAGTCTATTTGTCTAGGATAAGCACTTCCGCCTGTTACTATTATTTTAGGTTTTACTTTTTTAGCTATATCCCTCACTTCATCATAATCTATTTGCATGGTATCTTTTCTAACATTGTAATGCTCGAAATTATAAATTTTACCAGAGAAGTTAACGTTTTTACCATGAGTTAAATGTCCGCCGGAATCAAGCGATAGTCCCAAACAAGTATCTCCCGGTTCTAATACTGCCATATAAACACCCATATTAGCCTGAGAACCAGAATGCGGCTGAACATTTATAAAAGGAGCTTTAAATAATTTTTTTGCCCTTTCTCTTGCTAAATTCTCAACAACATCAACCTCGCTGCATCCGCCATAATATCTCTTGGAAGGATAACCCTCAGCATATTTATTTGTAAATATAGAACCTTGAGCCTCCATAACAGCACGAGAAACTATATTCTCACTCGCAATAAGTTCAAGTCCGTTTATCTCTCTCTTATACTCATTTTTCATAGCACTAAATATCTCTTTATCAGCACTCTTAAGCGGAACTTCTGATACATAATATTTAGGAGCAGCAACTTTCTTTTCAACCTTTTTAACCGCCTTCTTTACAGCAGAAGAAGCTTTTTTAGAAATAGCTTTTTTGTCTGAAACTAACTTTTTAACAGATTTCGATACTTTTTTTAACGAATCTTTAGTATTTTTTTTAGATACGGCCATAATCCCTCCAATGAAACTTTAATTTAATAAGCTGCTAATCACAAATTATTAAATTAATATTTTAAGTTTATAATATATTAACATTATTTTTTTTTCAATTATTAAACTTATTTTCTATACATTTTTTTATTATATGTATTATAAAAATAATATATATATACACGTATTGTATTTTTTTGTTTAAATGTTAGTATCTTCTAACAAATATAAACTTATTAATTTTTAAGGAGAGAATTTTATGCTCAAAAAAACATTCTTAGTTATATTATTGACATTATCATTTAATTTATTTGCTTATGGCGGAGGTTTTGAAATATCTCTGAATATACCACTGGGAGCTGCAATAGGAACTCCAAATGATGCTATGAAATCTCTTGGATATCAATCAAAAAAATGAATAGATAGTGGATTGGAAGTATAATTGGGATATATGCATAAAATATATAATAGGATAGGTGCAGGATTGTTTTTGGATATAGGATATACATATGATACTTTTGCTTCATCAAAAACTTTGAGTGATAATAGTGTTATTGATACCTCTATGTATATACATAATTTTGAAATAGGATTCATGCCTAAATTTACAATTTGGAATTTTTCTATAGCTGCAGGAGGAGGAATAAAAATACCTATGTCTGGAAAAAAGATTTGGAATATGGATATAGTGCTTCTGTTATGCATTATTTTAAGATGACTTTAGATTACTCTATATTCGTAACAGATAATTTAGCTATTGTTTTGGGGGTATATATTGCTCATGATTATGGACTTCCTTTAAGATCTTTAACTGATACTCCAAGAATAGGAGGCTCAGGCGGAGGTGTTTCTATAGGTTTTAAATACGGCTCTAAATTATTAAATTAATAATATATGATTTATATAAAAACTAAATTTAATGTGTTTATTTTTATTGGATAATAAATTAAAAATTAATACTAAGTTATGCGGAATTTAAATATATAGTCATTTTCTATAATATAGTTTATTCTTAATAATTCAAGAACATAACTAATTTTTATAATACTTGCTATTCTTATGTTTATAATATAAAAGACATAGAAAATATGAACTCATAAAAAATATATTCACATTTGTATTAAAAAAATAGGAGTTTGATAGAAAGCAGCAATATAGCAGAAACTAATGCATATACATAAACATTAATTTAAAATATAAAGAAATAATTATTATAAAAAACTTTATTTTTATTATTATTCTATACTTGCATTTTTAATAGCTGTAATTTTATTAGTTTTATATTATGAAGGCTAAATAAATTTGATGCTGCTTTCTTAAAACAAATATTTAGTATTTTTTACATATATAACCATAATATCTACAACAAAATTTTTAATTAATAAACTTTATAATAAAAATCATTAAATTACATTCTAAATTTATGATATGCCCGCATTATTTTTTCAATTTAAAATATTCATTAATTTTTAATTATTTATTTTTCTTTTTATTATTTTTTGCGTTTTATTTATTATAATTTCGATATTAATATATAATTATTTATATAGAGGATTTTATGAAAATAACTTTAGATATGTCTGTATCCAATCTGTTAGATTCTTTCGACAGAGAATTTGGAATTAATTTAGGAATATATAAAGGAGCTAAAAAATCCAATGACATAAAATTGTTTGAAATAGCAGACCCAAGAAAAAATCAAAAATCTTTTATAGTTATAGACAAAGATACAAGCGTAGAAACTTTGGAGGCTATGTTCAGAGATAAATTCGGAATAAGAGTACAAGTAAAAGACAGAGATGGAAACACCGTAAGCCAATCAAGCACTTTAGGAGGAATTAGAAAACTGTCAAAAGATGATATAGAAGAAGATGAAATGCATAAAAAAATATCTTTAGTAGATGATGATGATGAAGCTGAAAAAAAAGAAGAGAATAATAAAGACACTAAAAAAGAATCAAATAAAAACATAAAAAAGAACACTGAAAAGAAAAAAAATAAAACATATCTCCTAAACATTCATTCAAATAAAATTAATAAGCATGTAACTAGTCCTGAAGAAAAAATGAAAGACATAGATAAATATTATTTAAACTTCCAAAGAACAGAAAGATACAAGGCTATGCTTAATCTTTTATCTTGTATAGAAGAATCAAAGCTGCTATATCCAGACTCTGAAGATTTAATAAATCATATAAATGATATAAAAATAAAATCTGTTAATATTTCTAATGTAAGCATTAAAAAAAGAAAATTTGCTATATTTGTATTGATAATAATAACTGCAATATTTTCTCTTATTAGTTTAGGTATATGGGGATTTGATTTGTATAATAAAATAAAAAAAGAAAAGATGATAGAAAGTATAATAAAAGATATTGATAATTTGCGTCTTCAAAAAGGAAGTTTGATGGAAAGCGGAAATATTGCAGAGGCAAGTGCAATAGATGAAAATATTAACTCAAAATCTGAACAAATAAATATTATCAAAAATGACAAAAAAGTTTCTCTTGCTTATTATTCTATATCACTTGCATTTTTACTCGCTATAATATTATCGCTTTGTATGGTAAGGCTCAATAAATTTGATGTTACTTCATCGAGGTTTAGAAAAGAGGATTAAAAGATTATAAAATTAAACATTTATTTATAATTAAAAAAAGAAGCCTTGAAAAAATCATCAAAGCTTCTTAATTACATATTAATTAAAATCTTATACCTACTTGTCCGCCAATATCTAATGCCCCAAAAGTAACTTTTGGTTCTACATTTTTATATTGCATAGCCATAAAGTCATAAGAAACATAAATACCCAAAGTAAAGTTATACAATAATAAAAAATCTAAACTTACTTTAAGATATGGTATATATAAATTATCAAATTGGTCTTGTAATTGTTTTAAGTTGTATGTATGGCTTTGCTCTCCGCCGCTATTTTCTTTTGAATAACTTGCTCCGCCAAGAGGAAATTTTACACCAGCACCAACACCTACAGATAAAAATAATACATCTATTTTTGGCATTAAACCAATGCTTAAGCTATCAAAACTTAAATACTCAATATTTCTATCTGATTTATATCCGAAAACATCTCTCTGATAACCTAAATCTAATGAGAAGCCTAAAGAAAGTACAGCTAAATCAAAATAATAATTAGGTCTTAAATAAACTCCGCCCTCAAAACCAGCATTTGGTTTAAGAGTTTCAATTCTTTCTCCATCTTGAAAGAAATATCCAATACCCGCACCAAGAGGCACTGTGATATCAACGCCAGCACCGCTTTTAGCCATAAGTGTTGTACTTATAGTCATTATAAACAAGGTAATCATTAATATAATTTTTTTCATTTTTTAATTCTCCATAATTGAATAGTTCAAAATCATATTTAACTATAAATTGTATATAAAATATACTAAAAAGTCAATTTGTAATTATTAACTTATATTCAACTTATTTTTATAATACTTGTAATACTATATATTATAAATATACAAAATATTATAAATTGACAATTATAAAATTTTGATTTATATTATTTATAAGTTATATAAAGTTCAGGTTTTATATGATTGATAAAGATTTAATAAATAAGAAAAAAAAGAAATTTAAAATAAGATATTTAACATTAAAAGACTTAGATGATTTCAATAATTTATTAAGATACGCTTTTCAAGTGAGCAATAATGAACTTATTACTTTAGGCTATGAGGTTGATGAAATAAAGCAGGCAAAATCTGCCGTATTAAGCAAAGCAAAAGTTTTAGGCTGGTTTGACGGGAAAAAGCTCGCCTCACAAATAGCAGTATACCCTATGAAGATGAATATTCATGGAGTGATATATAAAATGGCAGGAATTACAGGAGTTGCCACCTACCCAGAATATTCTAACCTTGGACTTATGAATGATTTGATGATAAAAAGTATTGAGAGTATGAAAAAAGAAGGGCAGACTATATCTGTGTTATATCCATACTCTATTCCTTTTTACAGAAGAAAAGGTTGGGAAATAATATCCGATAAAATGAGTTTTACTATAAAAGACACTCAGCTTCCTAAAACTATGACTAGTAAAGGTAGGGTTGAGAGAGTTTCTATAGACAGTGATGATTTAAAAGAGCTTTATAATAAATTTTCTTATACAAGACATGGAGCTTTAATTAGAGGCGATTTGGAGTGGGAAGAGTATTGGAGATGGGAAGTTGATGATACTATAGTTGCTTTATATTATAATGATAAAAATGAGGCTGAAGGTTATTTAGTTTATGTAATTGAAAATGATGTGTTTCATATCAAAGAAATGGTTTACCTCAATTTTGAAGCAAGACTTGGGCTTTGGAATTATATATCAGCACATTTCTCTATGGTTGATGAAGTTAAAGGATATAACTACACAAATGAGCCTATAGCATTTCTTCTCGAAGACAGTGAAATAAAAGAGACTATAAGACCATATATTATGGCAAGAATTACAGATGTTAAAGGGTTTATTAATAATTATCCTTTTTTAAGAAAGCCTAAAAATAAAAAAATTAATTTAATAATAAAAGATGATATGGCTAAGTGGAATAATGCGAGCTTTATGATTTATTGGAATAATAGTAATGATGATAAAAAAACTGTATGCAAAAGAATAGCAAAAGAATATAAAAGAAACTCTAAAGACAGATATATTATAAAGATGGATATAAAAACTCTAACCACTATGCTTATGAGTTATAAAAGCCCTTCATACCTTTACAAAATTGGAAGAATAGAATCAACCTACAATGCTATTAAATTATTAGAAAGTATTATACCTAAAGAACAAGTTTATTTCTCTGATTATTTTTAATTAATTTTAAAAACCGAAAGGACTGAGAAACACTCAATCCTCTCTATAATGGTATTTTTTATATATATTGTGTTTTTATATATATGCTTAAATATAACAAAAAATAATTAATTAACAATATTGTATGAAGTAATATTAATAATATACAATATTTAATATAAAAAAGCAATATAAAAGCAGTATTTATATAATAGTTTTGTAAAAATTATTTTAATATATTGCTTATATATAATTTTATTTGATAAAAGTATATAAATATAATATACTATTTTTTAATAAAATATAATAATGGATTTTATAAAAATATGCAAGAAACTTTTTTTTCATTAGATGAATCATCAGAGAATTCAGGCAAAGAAGAAAAGCTCACACCAATGATGAGGCAATATAAAGAGATTAAAGACAAATATAGCGATAGTATACTTTTGTTTAGAATGGGAGATTTTTACGAAGTATTTTTTGAAGATGCTAAAATAGTTTCAGAGCTTTTGGGGCTTACTCTTACAAAAAGGGCAAATGTTCCAATGGCAGGAGTTCCATATCATGCCATAGATAATTATTTGTCAAAACTTGTAAAATCTGGAAGAAAGATAGCAATATGCGACCAAATGGAAGACCCTAAAACAGCAAAAGGCATAGTAAAAAGAGAAGTTACTCAGGTAATAACTCCCGGTACTATTGCAGAAAATAAATATTTGGAATCAAAGAGCAATAATTATTTAGCTTCTATAATAGTTTCAAAAAGCGAGAATAATGCTTCTATTGCTATATGTGATATATCTACGGGTGAATTGTATGTTACAGAGATTGAAAATAATAATAACAATATAAAAGACTTTTTAGATGAGATATGCGAAGAGATTATAAGATTTTCTCCAAAAGAGATAATGACTGTAGAATCTGTAAAAGAAAGTAAGATAATTAAAGAAATACAAAACAGATTTTCAAATATATTTTTCAGCACCACCCCAAATTATACAGCAGAATATTCTTATGCATATAAATTATTAACAAATCATTTTAAGACAATATCATTAAAAAGCTTCGGCATAGAAGATAAGCATTTAATAGTTTCGCTTCTTGGTTCTTTAATATATTATTTACAAGAATTATCCAAAACATCATTAGAGCATATATCAAACATAAAACTCTACAACAGAAAAGACTCTATGACATTAGATTATGCAACAATATCAAGTTTAGAGATTTTGGAAACTATAAGAAACGACAATAATAAAATGACATTATTCGACACCATAGACAAAACTAAAACATCTATGGGAGCAAGATATTTAAAGCGAATAATAGTAGAGCCTTTGCTTAATATTGATGAGATAAATAAAAGGCTTAATAATGTTGAATATTTTTATAAGAATCAGAAGTTTATGTATAGAATAATGGATATGCTTTCTGATGTGGGAGATATAGAAAGGCTTGCTTCAAAATTGGCACTTGGGAGGATTAACCCAAAAGAGCTGGTATCTTTAAAAAGGTTTTTATTTTCATCTCTGCAAATAATTACAGAGCTTGTACTTAATAATTTTGATGATGTAAACTTTGAAGAGATAAACGACATAAAAATTATAACAGATTTAATTGAGAGAGCTATATTAGAAGACCCTAAAATTGTAATAAATGAGGGTGATATTATCAAAGACGATTATGATGAAAAGTTAAAGAAATACAATGAAGCAAGGCGAGAGGGAAGAACTTGGATAAGCGAATTAGAAAATGAATATAAATCAATCACCTCAATTAACAATCTTAAAATAAGATATAATAACGTTATAGGATATTATATAGAGATAACAAAATCTAATATATCATTAGTGCCGAAAGATTTTATAAAAAGGCAAACATTGGTAGGAAGCGAGAGATATACCACAAGCAAATTAATGGAATATGAAAAAACAATAAATGAAGCCAATGAAAAAAGTTATGCTTTGGAATATGACATATTTATAGATGTACGTAGTAAAGTTAATGAATATTTAACATCTATATTAAAAATGGCAAAGATAATATCAGTAATAGATGTTTATGTTTCTTTGGCTTGTTTGGCTGCAGAAGAAAATTATACAAAGCCAATTATAACCGATGACGGCATAATAGACATAAAGGAAGGAAGACACCCTGTAGTTGAAGCAAATTTAAAAAACGAAAACTTTATAGCAAATGATACATATTTAGACAATAAAAATGAGCATTTGCTGATAATTACAGGACCTAACATGAGCGGTAAAAGCACATATTTGAGACAAACAGCTTTAATAGTTCTTCTTGCACAGATTGGTTCATTTGTGCCTGCTAAGAGTGCTAAGATATCTATAGTTGATAGAATATTTACGAGGGTTGGTGCGAGTGATAATATAGCAAAGGGTGAGAGTACATTTTTGGTAGAGATGAATGAAACTGCTTATATACTTAATCATTGTACTGATAAAAGTCTTATTATAATGGACGAGATAGGACGCGGTACTTCTACTTATGACGGGCTTTCTATTGCTTGGGCTATACTTGAGTATTTAGTAAACGAAGAGAATAAAAAATCAAAGACATTATTTGCTACGCATTATCACGAACTTACTATGCTTGAAGATTTGGAGGGAGTTAAAAATTATAAGGTATTAGTTGAAGAATATAAAGATGAAATAATATTTATGAAAAAAGTTATTGAGGGAGCTGCTGAGTCAAGTTATGGTATATATGCTGCAAAAATTGCAGGTGCTCCAAATAAGGTTATACAGAGAGCTTCAGAGATATTAAAAAAGCTTGAAAATGAAGCCGGTATACAGGTTGAAAATATAGAGATAAATAATAAAAAATCTCCTGACATTCTTCCTTTTAATGCTAAATTTGATGATAAAAAAGATGAGAAAATAAACTCTCAAGAAAGAAAAGAAAGCGAAATAGAAAAAGAAATTAAAAACTTAAATATTAATGATATAACCCCAATAGAGGCACTTAATTTAATTAACAAATGGAAGAGAGATTTAAATAATTAATAATGAATAAAAAACAGATTTTAGAGATAGTATTAGCATCTTTGCTTGCTTTATTTTTGGCAGGCTTTATTAGGGTATTTTTCTTTGACACATATATAGTAAGCAACAAATCTATGGAGCCTACTTTTTATGAGGGAGATGAGATACTGCTTTTAAAAAATAATTTTCTTTTTAATAAGATTGATAACTTTGATGTTATTGTTTTTAGAATGGGTACTAATAATTTGGTGAAGCGTGTTATAGGAAAAGAGGGAGATAAAGTAGAAATTTTTGACGGCGGATTATATTTAAATGATGAACTTATAAGGCATAAATATTATATTTTCAGCAAAGAAGACAATGCCGTATATAACATTGGCAAAAATCAATATTTTGTTTTGGGAGATAATATAGCCTTAAGCGAAGACAGCAGAGATTTTGGTCTCATAAACAAAAAAGATATAATAGGGCATATTATCTTAATATTTAGTCCCAAAAGAAGATTTAAACTTTTTTAATAAAATTAAAAATATTATTGATGTTATTTATTAATTCCAGCAACACCTAAAGCTACTACTTCATCATAAACATTTTTAACAATTTCTGTACCCAATACTATTTGATACTGATTAGAATTAAAAAATACGCCATTAACGCCATCGATTGCCTGCATTTTGGCATCATCAATAAGGCTTCTGTCTTTTACTATTAATCTTAATCTAGTTGCACAAGATGAAACTGAAATAATATTATCTTTTCCAGCAACTTGAACTATATCTGAAGCTATTTTTTTAATATCCATAATAAAAATCCTATTAAATTATTTTCATTTTTATTATATAAACATTTTTCTATTTGTCAAGCATTTGAAATTTTTATAATTGTTTAATCTTTCCATTTATATATACTTTCTAACCTTGGGCCATATACTTTATTATATAATGTTGTAATAATATTATTATATTGTTCTTTTGTTTTTATTTCTCTATTTGTCATAATTTTCATTTTCATTGTATCTTTTTTGCCGTCTTTTATACAAGGCATATCATAATCATAATCTGATAATATAAGCCCAAATCTTTTATACCAATCTATTCTTCTTTTTGCTGTATCATTTAAATCATAAGGCTCTACTTCTATAACAATTAATTTATCATTATGCATATCAAATATTTTAGTTAATACTTGCGAGCCGTAATTTTTACCTCTTAAGTTTTTATCTATAGCAAGATATTCTCCGTAATAAAACTCTTCAAATCTCCAAATCATAGTTAAGCCTATAGGGTTATCATCATCTAAAATAGAATAAAGTTTATAGCTTGAATTATTTTTATTTTCAAATAGCATATCAAAATTCCATCTCTCTTCTATTGGGAATGCATCATTAAAAATTTGATGGTATACATTTTTATTTTTTATATCATTTTTCATTTCTATTAATTTAATCATATGGCTTAATCCTTATATAGAATTAGTACGATTATATACTATTTTTTAAAATTATCAAATTTATAAATTAATAAATAAATTATAAAGTTAATAAATAAATGCAAAAAAAGAGCTTCTTAAAAATATTAAAAAGCCTTGTAAATAATTAAAACAAAAATCTAAAAATTTATCAGTATATTCTGAAACAACTATGTCTTTTATATGATTTTTTATTCAACTTTTCCCCGCGTACGAGCTGTACCACCTTGCCGCACGGTAATGCTATGCTTTAATTATAACTTCTTAGTCGTGCGGGGGAGTGCATTTTAATGTACAATAAAATTATGAAATTTATAATAAAAATGCAACCTTTTTGGTTCTTTGTGGCAATACCACAGGCACTTCCTTCGGTCGCTGTGCGGACTTCGTCAAAGTTGCAAAAAATGCAAACGTTTTTACTCTATATGTTGGAATATGCATCAATATAAAATAATACTTATATATTTTATAATAAAAAATTATATCCCAAATCGCTTCATTATAACATCTATATTTCTTAAATAATAAGCATAGTCAAAACAATCATCAATTTCTTTAGAGCTTAAATATTTTGTTATATCTTCATCTTTGTGAACATTCTCTCTAAAGTCTTCATTGTTTAACCATCTTTTCATTGCATTTCTCTGCACCCATCTATAAGCATTATCTCTGTCTATGCCTTTATTAACTAAACTTATTAAAATTCTTTGGCTGAAAATTAAACCGCCTGTCTTTTCAATATTAGCTTTCATAGCTTCTGGGTAAATCAAAAGTTTGTCTACTATATCAATAAATTTATTAATAGCATAATCCACCGCAATTGTAGAATCTGGAAGTATAACGCGTTCTACTGATGAATGGCTTATATCTCTCTCATGCCAAAGGGTAATATCTTCCATAGAAGCTAATGCATTTCCTCTTACAATTCTTGCTAAACCAGATATTCTCTCGCAAGTGATAGGGTTTCTCTTATGAGGCATAGCTGATGAGCCTTTTTGCTTTTCACTAAAATATTCTTCTGCTTCTCTAATGTCAGTTCTTTGAAGGTTTCTAATCTCTGTAGCGAATTTCTCTAATGAACTAGCAACTATTGCCAAAGTAGTAAGATATTGTGCATGCCTATCTCTTTGTATTATTTGAGTAGAAACTCTGTCAGCTTCTATACCTAATTTTTTACATACAATTTCTTCTATGCGTGGGTCAATGTTACTGTATGTTCCAACTGCACCAGAAAGCTTTCCGACAGAAACTTGTTTTTTTGCTTCTTCTACACGTTTAATATTTCTTTCGTTTTCATCATACCATAAGATAAATTTTAACCCTAATGTCATAGGCTCAGCATGTATACCGTGAGTACGCCCTATACAAGGAGTATATTTATGCTCTTTAGCTCTTCTTAATAATACTTCAGATAATCTTTTTAAATCGTCTAATATAATCTCAGCTGATTTTTTCATCATCACAGCCAATGCAGTGTCTTTTACATCGCTTGAAGTTAAGCCTTTATGTATATACTGTCCGCCTTCGCCTACATTTTCTTGAACAGCCGTTACAAATGATATAATATCATGATTAGTTTCTTTCTCTATTTCAGCAATTCTTTCAACTGTGAAAGTAGCTTTTTCTTTAATGTTTTTTACAGCTTCCTGAGGTATCTCTCCAATTTCTGCCATAGCCTCGCAAGCTGCAATCTCTACATCAAGCATAACTTGAAACTCATTTTGTAAGCTCCAAAGTTCTCCCATCTCTTTTCTAGTGTATCTTTTAATCATTTTTCTAATCCTAATATTTTATTATTAAAACATTATATAAATTTTTAATTATAATTTCAATATTATTTATTTTCTCACTAATATGTAAAAATAGTATCATAATTGACTTTTTTATAAAATAAATTATGCTATATTAATTAATTTATTTAAGGAGATATTTTTTATGAAAAAAGAAAATATTAAATCAATTCCTATGTTAGTAATATTGAGTGTGGTAACATGCGGAATATATTATTTATACTGGATATATAAAACAACAGAATTAATAAAAAACTTTATGGATAATCAAGAAATAAATCCAACATTAGAATTGATTTTATGTTTTATTATACCGTTTTATCAATTATATTGGTACTATAAATATTCTAAAGTAATATATAAAGATATGACTTCAGAGGTAGGTATGGATAATACAGAAGATAGCTCTGTTTTACTTCTTGTACTTTCACTTTTTGGTTTAGGTATAATTTCTGCTGCTATAGTACAAGATAAATTAAACAGTATATGGTCAAAAGGCGAACCTAATCAGATAACTTCACAAGAACAATAAATGGTAATAAATAGCTCTTTTCTATAACTTTTTTCGTATTATTTTGACATTTGTTATTATATTTATATACTTATATTGTGTATAATTTTAATATAAAGGAGAAGAATATGAAAGGTTACGCTATGTTAAAAATAGGTCAATCAGGCTGGATTGAAAAAGAAAGACCTGCTTGTGGACCTGCTGATGCCATTGTAAAACCTTTAGCTGTTGCTATATGTACTTCTGATGTTCACACATTATGGGAAGGTGCTATAGGTGAAAGACATAACATGATTTTAGGTCATGAAGCTTGCGGTGAAGTTGTAGAAGTTGGAAGTTTAGTAAAAGATTTTAAACCTGGTGATAAAGTATTAATTCCTGCTATTACTCCAGATTGGAATAGCGTAGAAGCTCAAGCTGGATATTCTATGCATTCAGGCGGTATGCTTGCTGGTTGGAAATTCTCTAACTTTAAAGACGGTGTATTTGGAGAGTTTTTCCATGTTAATGATGCTGACGGTAACTTGGCTCTTTTACCTAAAAACATTGACCCTGTAGATGCTTGTATGCTTTCTGACATGGTTCCTACTGGTTTCCATGGTGCTGAACTTGCTGATGTACAATATGGAGATACTGTACTTGTTATAGGTATTGGACCTGTTGGACTTATGGGAGTTGCTGGTGCTGCTTTAAGAGGTGCTTCAAGGATTATTGCTGTTGGTACTAGACCTAATTGTGTTGAGGCTGCTAAGAAATATGGTGCTGAAGAGTTTATTAGTTATAAAAATGGAACTATTGATGAACAAGTTCTTAAAATGACTAATGGTAAAGGTGTTGATAAAGTTATTATTGCTGGAGGCGGAGTTGAAACTTTTGCTGAAGCTGTTCGTTCACTAAAAGCTGGCGGTAAAATTGGTAACGTTAACTATTTAGGTAAAGGCGATTATATACAAATCCCAAGAGTTGAATGGGGTGTTGGTATGGGTCATAAAGCTATACTCGGCGGACTTATGCCTGGCGGAAGACTTAGAATGGAAAAACTTGGTGCTTTAGTTTCTTCTGGAAAATTAAATGTACATCATCTTGTTTCACATGTATTTGATGGTTGGGATAATCTTGAAAAAGCTTTATTTATGATGAGAGATAAACCTGCAGATTTAATTAAACCTGTAGTAAGAATTGAAAAATAAATAATAGTTTAATAATTACAGCTGGCATATATTTTTGATATATGTCAGCTTTTTTTAACAATAATTTTTTATAAATTTTGTTGTTCTTTTTCCGCCTTCGCTTTGTTTTTATTCAACTTTTTCCCACGTACGAGATGTACCACCTTACCGCACGGTAATGCTATGCTTTAATTATAACTTCTTAGTCGTGCGGGGGAGTGCATTTTAATGTACAATTAAATTATAAAATTTATAATAAAAAATGCAGGCCTTTTGCTTCTTTGGGCCACTACCACAGGCACTTCCTTCGGTCGCAAAAGAAGTGGGTGTTCGGTGGCTAGTCCCTGAAAGCAATAAAAATATAAAAACTGAATTTTTACAGACTTAAAATTTTTAGTGTATACCAACAAACAAATTAATATCGACTTAGTACCAATATATAAATAATACTAAGCCAATATATTTTTTATTATTTTTCTATTTCTCTTATTAGATTAACCATCTCAATAGCACCCATAGCAGAATCAAAACCTTTGTTGCCTGCTTTAGTACCTGCTCTTTCAATAGCCTGTTCAATATTTTCAGTAGTAAGAACCCCAAACATTACAGGCACATCAGAATTAAGCGAAACATTAGCAATACCCTTAGATACTTCCGCACAAACATAATCATAATGAGTAGTAGAACCTCTTATAACAGCACCCAAACATATAACAGCATCATATTTTTTTGATTTAGCCATTTTAGAAGCTATGAGAGGTATCTCAAAAGCACCGGGTACCCAAGCTACAGTAATATCATCATCTTTAATATCATGACGAGATAAAGCGTCCAATGCCCCTCCCAAAAGTTTAGAGACAATAAATTCATTGAATCTTGCACACACTATACCGATTTTAATTTTTTTCTCGCTAACTAGTTTTCCTTCAAAAGTTTTCATAATCGTATTAATTCCTTAATTGTATTTTTTTCAACTTTTTCCCGCATCAAAAAGTTGCAAAAAGTGCATGTTAAAAATTATAAGATATAATTATTCTCATAATTTTTATCTCGTTTCATAAACCTCCTAATCATTAATAAACCTCCTAAAATACATAAAAATTGTCGTTATTACATATATAAAAAAACAAACACACCAACAACTTTTATCTATATGTTCAATTATATTTTAGAAATATAATTCAAACAGCTTTTTTATATTAATCTAATATATGCCCCATTCTTTTTATCATATATAAAAAATTACTCGCTTATAAGGCTATGGCAACTGACTCTGTCCGCCTTCGGCTAAGTTGCCATAGGCTCGTAATTTTTTATTTTTTTAATCTAATATATGACCCATTCTTTCTTTTTTAGTTTGTAAATAAAATAAATCATATTCTGTTGCTTCAATCTGTATAGGTATTCTCTCTTCTATTTCAAGTCCGTAATTCTCTAAATGCTTTATCTTCTCTGGGTTATTGGTCATTATTCTTATGCTCTTAATGCCCAATTTTTTTAGCATCTGATAAGCCTCATAATATTCACGCATATCATCTCTAAAACCCAAAGCCCTGTTAGCATCAACTGTATCAAGCCCTTTATCTTGAAGCTCATAAGCTTTTAGTTTATTAACAAGTCCTATTCCTCTGCCCTCTTGACGCATATAAACCATTACCCCTCTTCCTTCTTCAGCAATAGCACGCATAGCATAATTATACTGCTCTCCGCAATCGCATCTTCTTGAGCCTAATGCATCGCCTGTCAAACATTCTGAATGAACCCTACATAAAACATCTTCACCATCGCTGATATCTCCCATAGTAAGTACAACATGATGCTGTTTTGTTATTTTGTTCACGAATGTTAATATTTCAAACTCGCCGTATTTTGTAGGCATTTTAGCCTTAGCATAAAGCTCCATCAAATCTTCGTTTTTCTTTCTATAATCTATTAAAGCAGATACTGTTATCATTTTAAGATTATGTTTTTTAGCAAACTCAATTAAATCATTTTTTCTCATCATATCGCCGTCATCTCTCATAATCTCGCAGCATAAACCGCATTCTTTTAATCCTGCTAATCTCATTAAATCAACAGTAGCCTCAGTATGCCCCATTCTCACCAACACTCCGCCTTCTTTTGCAAGTAATGGAAACATATGACCAGGGCGTCTAAAATCTTCTGGTTTAGAATTCTCATCAATCACTTTTAAAGCTGTGATAGACCTTTCAACTGCAGATATTCCTGTAGTAGTGTCAATATGGTCAATAGATACTGTGAAAGCTGTTTCATGATTATCAGTATTTTTTGTAACCATTTGATTTAAATTTAACTTGTTTGTAATATCTCTGCTCATAGGCATGCATATTAAGCCCTTAGCATAAGTAGCCATAAAGTTAATATTTTCTGTAGTAGCAAACTCTGCCGCACAGATTAAATCGCCTTCGTTTTCTCTATCTTCATCATCAGAAACAATGATTATCTTACCGTTTCTTAAATCCTCTAAAGCCTCATCAATAGTGCTGTAAACATTTTCCATTTTAAACTCTCCTTTTATTTTTTTATCATATAGTAAAAATTTTTAATTTTAATATTTGCAGGGCTTTGCCCCGCACCCCAGTTCTTTTATTGGTATAAAAGAACCAAAAGAACTGCATTTTTGACACAATTCTATAGTATTCTATATTTAATACATATTATCATTATACAAACTACTATAATTATGCTTTTTACAAAACGTAAACATTTTAGTATAAATCTCTAAAAACAATATTTTAAAACCCATTCTTAAATAAGAACTCCATTGTGATATTAGATTTTTTACTGTCATTATTATCTTCTTTAAATGTTAAAAGCCTTTCAACATATTTGCCTATAACATCATTTTCTATATTAACCTTGTCCCCTTCTTTTTTATAATATAACACAGTCTCTTTTAATGTATGCGGAATAAGGAATATAGAAAAAGTATTATCTGTTAAACTTGCAACCGTTAAACTTATACCATCAACAGCAACAGAACCTTTTTCTACAATGTACTTCATTAAATGTTTAGGTACTTCAATAGTAAGTATAATGGCATTGTCATCTTTCTTCATAGACTTAATGCTTCCCACTCCGTCAATATGTCCGCTTACTATATGCCCTCCAAATCTTCCGCTTAAAGTCATAGCCCTCTCAAGATTAACTTTACTTCCATTTTTTAAACTTCCCAAATTAGTACGGTTCAAAGTCTCTTGAGTAACATCTGCATTAAATATTTTATTATCAAAATTAGACACAGTTAAACAAGTACCATTAACAGCAACGCTATCACCCAAATGCAAATCATCAAATATTTTGTTAGCCTCTATTGTGATAACTTTGCTTTGTACCGATTTAACAGTTCCTATCTCTTCAACTATACCAGTAAACATTATTAAGTAATTTCCTTTTATTCAATTCAATTTATAACTGGGGCTTTGCCCCAGACCTCAGTTCTTTTGGTGCCCCAAAGAACCAAAAGGACTGCAATTTATATTAATAATAATTATTATTATTTATTTAAAAATAATATATATTAATACTTTAAATAATACTCCAAAAATAAATCATCCTCTATCTTTGTTATACTACTTCCAATAAGCCTAATAGCGTTGTCAGGCTCTTCTATTCCTTCGCCTCCTATAGGGCTTTTTGCTTCAAAACCACCAAATATCTTTGGTGCTATATAAACTAAAGCCTTATTTACTAATTTTTCTTTTAATAAACTTGCATGCAAACTTGCTCCGCCTTCAACATACACACTGTCTATCTCTTTTTCTTCTCCGAGTATTTTCATTAACTCTTTTAAGTTAACTCTTCTATTATCACTTTCTGTTTTTATTATCTCTACACCAAGCCCTTCAAGCTCTTTTATTTTTTTCTTATCATCACTCACAGTAGCTATGAAAGTTTTTATATCTTTTGCTGTTTTACAAATATTAGACTCTAAACTTATTTTTAGAGAACTATCCAAAATTATTCTTATAGGATTTCTACTGTTTGGAAGTCTGCAATTAAGCATTGGGTTATCTTCTATTACAGTGTTTATTCCAACCATTATAGCAGAATACTTATTTCTAAACCTATGAGAATGCTCTCTTGTTTTTTCGCTAGTTATCCATTTTGATTTGCCGCTCACAGTAGCAATTTTACCGTCCATAGTCATAGCATATTTCATCACAACAAAAGGTCTTTTATTAGCTATGTAGTAGAAAAAAACTTCATTTAACTTTCTACACTCCTCTTCAAGCACATTCACTACAACTTCAATTCCAGCATCTTTTAATTTCTTTATGCCACCTCCTGCCACCTTAGGATTAGAATCCACACAGCCTATAATAACTTTTTTTAACCTATTTTTTATAATAGCATCAGCACAAGGAGGAGTTTTTCCATAATGAGAACAAGGCTCTAAAGTTACATATATTGAAGCTCCCTCCACATCTGCCCCTCTTTCCTTTGCATCTAAAAAAGCATTAATCTCAGCATGATTCTCACCATATTTTTTATGATATCCAATGCCTATAACTCTATCATCTTTCACTATAACAGCACCAACTAAAGGATTAGGATTAGTAAAACCTTCTCCTTTTTTAGCTTCCTCTATAGCCATTCTCATATATTTTTCATGCATAGTGTTAATACTCTTAAAAAATATTTATATTAATCTTTGGTATTTTTGTGGTAGGATACATTGAACTATAAACAAAAAAACTCTAAATGTTTACACACTTAGAGCATTATTTTTTGATATGTAGTTTACATTAAAAAACATCTTCTACCATCCAGACTTTAACTGTCGGTTTTGGAATTGCACCAAATCTGCCATTTTTGAATGCAAGAAACATCAAAAAGGCTCGCGGACTTTACCGCCGGTATGGAATTTCACCTAGCCCCGAAGATTTATATATTAATTAGTATACACAATTTTTTTTTATTGTCAAGTTTTAAATATATTTGTTTAGATTGTAAGGCAAAGCCCTGCAACAACTAAAATAAAGAAAGTTAAAATTTTTCAGTATATTCTAAAATAATTATATTTTGTTATATGATTATTTTATTCAACTTTTTCCAGTAGCTTACGCACCCATACCTAAAGATATTTCCTATAGTCGCAGCACTCCATTCGGTCGTAAAATAAGTGGGGGCACTTCGCATGGGGATAGTCCCAGATAGAAATAAAAACATAGAAAATAAATTTTTACAGATTTAAAAGTTTTCAATTTATATTAAAACAATAATTTTCTATAAACTTTTACCGCAGTTACACGGTGTAGATTTCGTTAAAGACAAATCACTGCAAATATTTACAAAATTCATTTTGACAAACTAAAATTATTTCAATATATAAAACATTTATTAAAAAATAATTTATCAATAAGTTTTCAAACAAGCCTATTATTATTTATCAACATATCTGAAAGTATTAACTGCAAGAATTAAAGCAATTATTAAACAAGCTAAAAGCACTGCTAAACCAATAAAATATGACTGAAAATCAAAATAATAAGCTCCCCTAACAGCATTCAAAAAATACTGAAAAATATTTAATCTGCTTAAAAACTTCACTACACTTGGAGCATTATACAAAGAATAATAACCGTCACTCAAAAACATAGAACCCATTAAAATAATATTATATAGTATGCTAGCAGTTTCATTATTTTTCACCAAACTAGAAACAAAAAAGCTTATAAATATATAAACTAAAGATGCCGCTATAATTATAGGCAAAAACAAAAATATAGAAACAAAAGAAAACCCTAATTTAAAAAATAAAGCACAAGAAATAAATACAAACAAAGAGCTTATAATAGATATCATCACCCAAGCACAAGAAGAGCTTATAATATATTTGTATAAAGGAAGCGGAGTTACTTTAAGCAAATTATAAACGCCCCTTCTTCTTTGACTTAATACATTAAAACTCGTAGTCATAAAAGAATAAGCAAGCACGCTCACACAAGTCATAGCAGTAAGTATATGAATAGTATAGCTTTCTGTATTAAATAATATACCCAATGCTATTATTGTAACTATTGGGAAGAATATAGACCAAAATATAAGGAAAGGGTCTCTTATAGCTTTTTTTATAGTAAGTTTAAATATCGTTTTCATAATAATTTTTTAATATATATTTATAATTTTTTGTTGTTCTTTTCCCGTCTTACACACTTAAAGGTACTCTCTTCGGTCGCCCTGAAGGACTTCTTTCAGTCGCGGTGCGGACTTCGTCAAAGAACCATATGAAGTACTACTACGGCGAAAGTGCAAGTATATAATTAATACTAAACAATACTAAAATTAATAATTAGTAATATGCAAATAAACTTTCTCCAAACTGTCAAAATTATACTTCTTTAAAAGTTCTTCTTTGCTGCCCTTTTCTAATATCTCTCCTTTATATAAAAATACTATTTTACTCGCTATATCTTCTACCTCCTCCAAATCATGAGAAGTAAAAAGTATAGTCTTATTGTTTTTAGCAAGCTCTAATATCATGTTTTTTATATTATATCTTTCTCTCGGGTCTAAACTTGATGTAGGCTCATCAAATATAAGTAAATCAGGGTTTTGCATAGTAGCTATCATTATAGCAAGTTTTTTCTGCTCTCCTCCTGAAAGCTTTATAGCAGGTGTTTTCGGATTAAGATTATATTTATTAAGAATACTTTCTATTTCTTCATCACTCATCTTAATGTCATAAAGAGCTGAAAACATTAATATATTATCTTTTACATTGTATCCTTCAAAAAAAGGAGTGGATTGCAATTGAAGACCTATATGTTTTTTATAATCTTCTATATTAATTTTTAACTCACCCTTATCAGCTTTTAATATTCCTAATAATATATTAATTAATGTAGTTTTGCCGGAACCGTTTGGACCAACAAGTGCTATTACTTCGCCTTTATTTATATCTAAACTTACATTTTTTAGAATAATATTTTTATTAAACTTTTTTTCTATATTTTTAGCACTTATTAATACTTCTTGCATTAAGACCAACTCTATTTGATAAAAACTATAATTATTAAAACAACATATATTAAAAATGTCAATACATATAAGCCCGCTGCATCATAACAATGCAACAGACATACAAATTTATTATAAAAAATTATAATAAATTAATTGTTAGTTGTAGTTGTTACATTAACACAACAAGAACAGCAACATCCTCCAGGAGTCAATACCGCAGATTGGCTCTTTAAAGAACATGTTGTGCGTACTTTTGAAGAATATTTAATCATATAAATAACTCCTTTAGATGTATTATATTAAACTCTTTAATAGTTTTAATATCAAAGAGAGTAATACCAATTTTTATGAATATATTCCCATATTTTCAAACTGACCAAAATAGTATATTGTAAAAAAAACATTGGCCAATATTGGTGCAATTAAACTATTAGTATATTCAAAAGAAATAGCATTAATAGCTGTAATAATAAAACAAGAAACTATAAAAATTAAAGCCCCTTTGAAATTATTAAGCCTAAGCATTTCTTCAAAAGAAAATAGCAGAGCAACTGCAAGAATTATAAAAAATAAATTAAACTCTTGAAATTGACTTTTAACAGCTAAATATATTACACCATTAAAAAATAAACATTTAATTACGCTTGCTAATAATATTAAAGTCCACTTTTTATTATTTCTTGAAGAATATAATAAATTAATAGGAGCAGACGATAATATATTATTAAATATAACATTTGTTTTTATATTTTTATTAAATAAACTTATAATTGCTAATATTATTTCAAAAGCAGAAATAAGAGCAAAAATATTAATAAAAACATAAACAATATATTTTCTTTCTATAAGTAAATATAATAAAATATTTTGTTTTTGCAAAAAACTAATAATAATTGCAAATATAATTATAAAAAACCAATATATATAAGTGCTTATATAAATATAAATATCATCATAATCTTTTTTAGAATAATTCATAATATTAAAACATAAGTTATTTATGATATTTTTATAATTTAAAAATTTGATTATAGTTCCTAATATAAAGCATATTACAATATAAGGCATTAGTTTTAAAAATATCAATTTATATCCTCTCTTTTTTTGCTTAATATATATAAAATCATATTTTGAGAAAAATGAGTAATAGCTGGTATTATCACACTAAAAGAAGAATATACAAACAACAAAGAATATATTATACCCTCTATAAACTTTTGAAATACAGCATTAGCACCAAAATATATATGATTAATAGAATATATAAAAGCTGATATTATAATAACAATAAAAATATTTACTCCCAATATATTATATAAAATATTAAAGAACACCTGCCTAAAAATAATCTCCTCGCAAATAGCACCTATCAATATAATTATAATATCAAAAAAAACATTATTTTTATTTATAATTTCATGAACTGATATTTTTTTAATCCAAAATTTATATTTAATAAAATGAACAGCATAAGCTTCAATTATCTCTATGGCAATGCATACAAAAGACATAATAAAAGCTAAAACAATAAAATAAATATGAGCATTATAATTAATACTTCCAACATACCCTGTAAAAAATACCATTATTACAAATAAAAAATAGCTTAAAGCATTAGGCAAAATACTGCTTATTTTTCCAATATTTAATTTAAAAAATATGCCAATCAAAGAAGTAGGAAAAGAAACAGCAATTAGTACAAGAATAGCACTAAGGTAATGGGTGTGGAAATTCATTATTTGAAATTCCTCCATTTTTAATTATTCTAGGGTGCTTACTATATGGGAAAGCAGGCATTGACATTTGCACAAGCTCTGGAACATATACACGCATTACATGCAAATCTTTATCAGCTATTTCTGTTGGAGTAATATCCAAATAAACTGCATATTTTGAAATATTATAAAGACCATTAAATAAATACTCTAAATCAGTATTTTCTTCGAGGTTTTTATATTTTCTTAATTCAATTTTTTCTGTAACTTTGCTGTTAATAAATTTAAGTTTTTTGTCTTTATCATCTAAAGAAGCCCAATAATTAACATTGCTGTCAAGGTTAAGATAAGTTTTTTGATACTTAGTTTCCAAATAATCAGCCGGCATTGATAATGGTCCGTTAATATTTAATGTAAGTATAGCCAAAGCCTCCATAAAAGCTCTGTATATCACTTTTTTAGGATTAAGCCCAGAAGAAGCACCTACCACAATATATGGACTTTTTTCACTTTTGTTTATAAGCATTACCGTAAAAACATAGCCTAACTTTTTATCAATAGTATAATCAAACACTCTTATTTTATAATCAATATCTCTTAAAATTGTATTAATAGTTTCATTAACAACATCATCATCAATAACAACTTCTTTAACTTTGCTCTCTGTATACCATTTTATCATACAAGCATCACATTCTACAATTTCAGTTATAGCAGATTTCAAAGCCAATTTAATATTTTTATGACTCGCACTTCCTTTAGAAAACCCGCCTATAAATACTTTTTCTTTTTTTTCCCTTCGTATTATATGAGATAAAAAGAAATTCTGTGCCGGTACATAATACTCTTTTTCTCTATCAAACAAAGAAGGAAGAAGCACCCAAGATAATATATCATCTTCTGTAATATTTTCTAAAATCCCTAAACTGTTTAATTTATTGCAATCTTCATCGCTGTATATTTTAACATATTCAAAAGGTATTACATTATTAGGATATTTTTCTTTTAATTGATTATAGGAAGCATATTTTAATTTTTCTTCAAAATACAAATTTGCTGTAAATAATGCATATCTCTCAACACCTTCGCCTAATAATCTTATAATAGCTTCATCTCTATAAATGCCATAACCAGAAAGATGATAATTAACTTCAGCATTATCACCTAATAATATTTTATGATAATCCGGAAGCATAGAAGTACAAGTATTAATATTTTGAGCAATAACAGAATTAGCCTGCATTACAATAATAGAATCCATAATACCTGTCTGATGTCCGCAAAGAGAATTGTATTTATTTAAAACATTTTTATGGCTTGGGTAATATTTAATCATAAGTTTTCCATTTTTATATAATTTATTAAAAATTATAATATTTTCAATTATTTAATCATTTTATTATTACTTTACTTAAAAACTTCTCTATTATCTCCTTTGAAGAAGTATACATTTCATTATATTTAGCCTTGCTTATATGTCCGCATGCCGCACAGAAAGGCACTCTGAGTAAATCCTGAATTTGAATCTCTATAGAAGGTATATAAACATTAATAACGCGTCCTGATAGTTTGCATTTTCCTATGGTGGCAAATAAAAAAGCTTCATATAATGCAAGTGAAGTAAATGTTTGCAAAATAGGGGTTATATAAGTTTTCCTATTATTTGATTTCAAATTAATAGTTTGTTTAACAAATTTATTATACACTGATAAACTTTCATTTCTTGCTATCACTCTATTTTCAAAACATTCATAACATGCTGTTTCTTTTGCCTTTATAGTGGTGATATTCAAAAAAGGTCCGTCTAATATTGATATAATCATAGGAATTGATTTTTCAAGTAAAAGCCTGTTAATATTTCTAAGCAAATTTAATCTTGGTTTCTCAACACTTACAACCACACATGATATATCACAAAATAACTTTAACAATTCTTTTTGCTTTTCAATATGTTCTATTGCATCAGTAGTGTCTGTGAGATTTGCTTTTTCTATTTCTTTTATATCATCAATATCTATCATAATAACATTCATATACAAATCTTCTAACATTAATTTAGCATATTCTTTTAGCCTATCACTATCTGTTACAAACATTACTTTATTTTTTTGAACCTTACTTTCATCTGGTATATCATAAAAATATTCCCCTATAAGCTCATAAACACTATTAAGCATATTGTTCTCATCATACTCTAAAAACCTGTTGCCTATAAGAGAAGATATAATTTCATTCAAAAAATTACTTTCTTTTTCATCAAGAGAAAATTTCTTTACTACATAATCAAAAGAAATTAACTTATCATCAAAAAGTTCTTTAGCAATAAATATTAAAGCTTCTTTTACATTATCATTCAAATCATTAAGCTCTAAAGAAGCCTCTTCAAAATTCCATATCCCCTTTCTAAATCTAATCTCATCATCAGAATTAAAAAACACACTCGCATTATCATAAAGTTTAATATTTTTCTTAGCCATTTTTCAATAAACCTACTATTTATTTTTTATATAATAAAAATCATTTTGAAAGCAAAGTTAAATGCACAACATGATTAGTCTGCCCATCTAAATTTAATAATTCTTCAGATAAAGTTTTATTAAATCCTCCAATGTCGCATGCTAAAATACCGCTTGCAGCAGCAGTAAGCTGTATATTCTGTGCAATCTCTCCTGTCTCTATTAAAGTAAACTGCAAAGCCATATCACCATATTTTCTTGAGTTTTCATATATGCTATACACATAGTAAATAGATAAAGCCGCCTTTCTTAAATCTATCCCTCCGCCGAAAACGTTATTATTATAGTAATTCTCCAAATCATCATCATTAAATAATTTTATTTTTTCAAGCGAATGAGTAAAAGGCATATATTTGTATATACCCTTCTCAAGATTATTTATATTAAGTGCCGCAATATACAAATAAATAGGATAAAGCCCGCCGCCTGAAGGAGCTGTACGAAGCTTAGACATATATTTATCTCCAAAAGTTATAGTACCATATTCTTCTTTATTTAAATTAAAATCAAAATCCCCCGAAATACCATCTCCATAATAAAGCAGTGTAGACAAGTCGCTTAATGTTAATGGCTTACCCTTAAAATCTCTCCTGCTTCTTCTTGACCTTATGACCGAACCTATAGGGGCATTAATATTTTTATATGGCGGAAGTTTTATAGCATTTCCTTTTTTATGAACCTCCTCTTCAAGCAACATTCTGTTACTTAAAGCAGCATCTATTGGAAAAGATGAATAGCTTGTTACATCAAACATTGTAGATAAATCTATTGATGATTTCTTTGAGTTTAATAAATATTCTTCGCTTATATTTCTATTTACTTCGGAATGCATTGCTCCTCTATAAGAAGATTCTGAAGTTTTTATCCCTATAGTGTCAGCATACATAGAAACAGGTATATTTGAAGAAAAATTCACAACGCTAAAAAGTAATGGTATCTCTTTTGATTCTAACTCTTCTTTGCTTATCTCTATTTTTTTTATATCTTTTTTCTTATTTTTTATAATAGACACATAACATTCCTATTTTTGTAAATCGCATCTAATATATAATACTAAAAAAATTTATTTTGTAAAATTAAAATATAATAAAAAAGACTATTCTTATATGAAATTATATTTTATTTAATATCATCTATTATATAAAAACTCTATAGTATAGAAAGTTATTTTGATTTGAAATTTCTTAAAATACAAAAAATAAACTAATGCTGCAAATATTATTTACAGCATTAGTTTATAATAAAATTAGGGGCTGTCCTAGATAACTAAAAAAGCTCCTTTCTTGCTAAATTATATATAATTTCCAATTGTTTTTCAACTTTAG
>NZ_CAKVGN010000043.1 GCF_934747485.1 uncultured Brachyspira sp.
TATGATACACCTATGCTATACTTTAAGAAATTAAGGAATTCCTAACTGCAATATGTCTGGCTCCTGTGCATATTATTCTAAAAATTATCCTTTCAAAAAAAGGCATTTTAGGTTATAATCTATAGAAAGGGATTATTGTGAACATTATATTTATTATATTTATTATTATTATATTAATAATATTTATTTCCATGTTTGGGATACTATTTTTTGTATCTGGTATTAGTAAAATAGTTGATCTTATATCTTCTATAGTATTTAGAAATCATGAGGATTGTCCTTTTTGCAACACTAAAAATTCTATGAGAATAATAAAGACATACAATGGATATAAGAAGATATGTAATAAGTGTAAATTTTCTGTAGAAGTGAAGGATAAAGAAGATAATAAGTAGAGATATATATTTGCGAGGGGAGGGAATCGAACCCTCATGCCTAGGGCGCTAGATCCTAAGTCTAGTGCGTCTGCCAGTTCCGCCACCCTCGCTTTTGTATCATTCATTATACATTAAAAATATTTTTTTGCAAGAAGTGTTTTATGACTAAAGTTAAATTTTTTACAAACAAAATCAAAACTTTTTTTCAAAAGGAAATTTATTCTATAGATACTGCTAATGTAAAGCCTGTTTATAGATTCTTAATTAACTTATACAGAGTAATAACATTTGCAATAACAGACTTTTTTAAAGATGATTGTACAATAAGAGCAGCATCTTTAACTTATCTTGTTACTCTTTCTTTTATACCAGCTTTAATAGTTGGTTTGTTTGTGCTTAGGATATTTAATATTTATCAAAACATATTCATTTTAATATTTGATTGGATGGAAAAAAATGCTCCTTTCTACGAACCTATGGTGAGGCAGATTTTAAATATTGCTGATAATACAGATTTAGCAAGCTTTGGTATTATAGGTGTTATATCCACTTTAGTAAGTGCATGTTTGATACTTCATAATATTCAGAAATCACTTATAAAAATTTGGCGTGTAAAAATTAGAACTTCTATACCAAGAGTTGCAGTAAATTATATTGCACTTCTAATATTAATTCCTGTTTCTATTGGTATATCTTTTACTCTAATAACTTATTCTTCTATAGCTTTATATTCTTTGCCTGCTATTTTAAGAATATTAATATCTTGGGTTACTCCTGTTATTGCTATGAGTATGCTTGTATTGTTTTCTTATGTATTAGTACCGCAGACTAAAGTTAATTGGTCTAATGCTTTAATATCTTCTGTGCTTGTGGCTGTTGCTATTATCACTTTATTTAGTGTATATTTTAAATTAAATATAAATGTAAAAAATTATAAACAAATATTTGACAGCGATAAATATAAAACAGAATATATTGTGAGAGAAGTAAATCTGCTAAATAATAAAAATGATTTATCAGATATAAAATTAGATAGAATAAGTTATAGAATAATAGAAGATGAAGGCACAGGAATATCTGCTGCTACTTATGAAAGAGAAATTATTTCAAGTAATAATTTATTTTTTACAAACTTTGCTCCAAACATATATGAGCAAGTGAGAAAGTATAATTTCCAATTAGATGACATAGTAACAATTACAAGCGAAAACTCTATTCTAACAAGTATAGAACCTGCAGAGTTATCATCAGCGAGTGCCTTTGCTCAGATACCTGTGCTTTTGCTTTTACTTTATATTGTATGGATAATTATTTTGTTTGGTGCAGAGTTAACATACTCGCTTCAATATTTCAGGTCTTATGGTGTGGATGTAACAAACATAAAATTATCTTTTGCAGAAAAGGAGCTTATCGCTTTAGAGTTTATGCATACAATAGCATATAGATTTATGAATAATAAAAAATGCATGTCTATGTATGATTTGGCAAGAGATTTAAAAGTAGCTCCTTCTGTTTTGAATGATATAGCAGACTCTTTAGAACAGGCTAAATATATAGTAAAAATAGTAGACGGTACAACAACTTCATATACATTAGCATGTCCTCCCGAGCATATAACTATAGGAGATATTTTGTATAATTTAAAAATGACTGGCGGGTTTAGAAGTAAACATCTTAACCGCAATGATAAATATAAGAATATTATATATCAAAATAAAGCAATAACGCCTAAAGATTATAATACAACGCTTTTTAGCTCGGTTATGAATAAAAAGAAATAATTTTAGTTATTCTTCTTCTATAACTAATAGCATTTATTATCATTAAAAAATCCTTTTAAGAAGGATAATTTTTATTATATATTTTATTTATTATTTATCGATATTTTTATATTTGTAAGGTATAAGAATTTATTTAATATATTCAAGTTTCTTTTTAGCTGTTTTATAATCTAAAACTTGTACTTCTTTAATATTCCACATTTTACCTAATGGGCATATTAAAAATTTTTTAATACTACCTTCTATTTCTCTTGAAACATCTATAAAGTTTGTTTTTGATTTTGCATCTAATTTTTCAAATATAATATATATTTTTAATTCTTCATCACCAGAATAATTTTTATTTAATTTATTTAATACTTCAAATATATAATTATTTTTAGAATATAATGCTGTTTTTAATAAAGCAGAAGAATGCAATGCCTTATCCGTACAATCTTCTCTTAATGCTCTTTTAGATGGACTATCTGATTTTTTACATTCTATTAAATCAATATGCATATCATGACAATAACAAAAATCCATTTCTTTCATTCCGCCATAATTTTTTTCATTATTATCTTGGCAAACTTCGTAATTTTTTTGATTTTTTATGTAGAATTTATTTTCAGAAAGTCTAAAATATGAATTATCTTTAAACTCTATAAGCCATTCAGTATTATCGCTCAACTTTTACTCTCCACAAACATATCATAAGCCTCATCAGATATTGAATTATCTGGAAACTCTTTTGATAAATCATAAGCTCCGTCTATTCTCGTATGATTATCTTCTTTTATAAAGAAATATACATTTATAGGATAATTATCTTTTACAGCAATATTGCTAAGCTGATTTAATACAAATGAATTATGACTAGCCATAAATATTTGTACACCTTCTTTTGAAATATCAACTAAAAATCTCATAAGCTCACGAACCATTTTAGGATGCAAACTGTTTTCAGGCTCATCAATAAATAAAATGCTTTTCTTTGTTAAATTGCCTGTACTATGAAGAACTTCAAATATTCCTAATTTTTTTATTCCTTCAGCCGTTATATTAATATTATAAATATTGCCGTCATTTTTATAATAATTAACAGCATTAGTATTTTTATCTATTTGTATATTGCCATTATAAAAATCATATTTGTTTTTAAAAAAGCTTAATAATTCTTTTTCATCAATATTTTTTTTAGCAAGTATTTCGTAAATTATATCAGTATATGAATCATCAAATCCACTTTCTATATTTTGATTTTTAAGATAAATAATAGAATTCATAATTGATAAAATTTCTTTAGCAGGTATGAACAGAGGTTTATAATCATAATTGTAACCATTAATTTTATTATTTGAATTGATTATAGTATTATTACTATTTACAACAGAGATACTAAAATCAATTGTACTTTCATTATATAAATAAAGATTTTTTAGTTTATAAGTAGGAGTATAACTTACTCCATATTGAAAATTATTAAAAGTATAAAGATTATTAATATACTGAAATATATTACAAACTCTCATATTTTTATTTTTTATGTTTTTAAGTTGATGACTTATACAATATAAAAATTTTAATATTGTAGTTTTTCCTGTATCGTTTTCGCCTACGAATAAATTAACATTTGCAAAATTATTAAACTTGGCATTTTTAAATTGTCTGTAATCACGAATTTCAAAATTTTGTATCATAAAAATAACCTAATTATAACATTATGATAATATTCTATAATATATTTTTATTATTTCAAATATTTAATAAAATTAAACATTTTATAGTTAGCATATAAATATTATTAAAAATGCACTTTTTGCAACTTTGACAAAGTCCACACCGTATAACAGCGAGAAAAAGAACAACAAAAAAGTTGATAAAAATAATAATTTGTTTATTTAATTTTCAAATATTATAATTCGCTAATTTTGCAACACAAATAGTTTTATATAATAATAGACACGGCTATAATTTAACAATTATAACCATATCTATTATTTTTATATATTATTATTTATATCTTCTTTTAGCTTCTATATAATCAGAAATCTCTTTTGCAGAATATGCACTCAATCTTACTTTAAACTCAAAATCTTCAAATTTACATCTATAAGGTTCTAATTGATCCTGTCCGCATGAATGAGTACCAAGTCCGTTTTGTTTATATTCCAATCTAAATGATATAAAGTCACTTTTTTTGATTTCATGTCTATGCTTAGCTTGCTCTAAATCACTTATAGTATAGAAATGAGCACTAAAATCCATACTCTTTTCAGCTACAGCCATAAGCCCTATTTGACGCATACTTTGTAATCTTACCCATTTAACATCTGTTCTGTTTCCATTCTCTTGAGGTTTAACATAGTTAGTATGAGTTGATTCTACATCTGAGTCATATACTCCAAATAGATTAGCTTGTTTTGAATCAGAATAAGATTCACCAGGACCTCTTCCGTACCATCTTAATAAATCATATTCCTTAGCTATTTCAAAATCTAATCCTATTCTAGGAAGCATTTTAGGTATTACAGATAATCCTCTCATAGCTTCGCTTGCAGAACCTTCAGATGATAATAGAGATGGGTGAGGTTCTTTCATACCTGATGCCTTTCCAGATACAGATAATAATACATTGCCGTCATCTAACACTTCATATATGTACTTAGATTCATAATACCAAGCAGCATTAGGAGCAGAGTTTATTGTATCTACTTCTATTATTATAGAATTGTTTGTTTCTTTTAATACAACACTCTCAGTAGATTCTCTCATTAGATGTACAAAGTATTGTTTTTTCCATTCCTCTAATATATACATATCATTATCTATAGGAGCTCTCCAGAATCCTAAAGCAGGACCTTTTTTTATAATAAGCTCTCCGTCATAACTCCAAGTTATTATATTACCCAATACTTTATCAAATCTAATTATAGATTTACCACTATGTATTTCATACTCAAAATCTTTCTCTATTATTTTTGGCTTAGAAGTTAGATTAATAACAGGGCTTTCTTTTTTAACAGGCAATAAGAATTGTGCTGTTGCTATTTTATGTTCAGTAGTTGCCCATGCATTTTCTTTTCTTAATTTAAATACTATATTTAGATAATAATCAACTCCAACTTTAATATTGAAATTATCTACATTAATAGTAAACTCTTTAGAAGTATATGGTTTAATACCTTTAATCTCTTCATAAATAGTATCACTGTATATAACTTCATTTTCAGAGTTACATATACTCCAGTTTAATTCTAAATGATCAAGAGTGATAAAATCATATCTGTTAGTTACTCTTATTTTATAGCTGCCGCTGTCTAGTATTTCAACTAAAACAGGTTCAAATATTTTTTTAAGCTCTATCAAACCAGGAGAAGGCACTCTATCAGGCATTAATAAACCATCAATACAGAAGTTTCCATTAGTAGGGTCATCGCCAAAATCCCCGCCGTAAGCATAATAAGGAGTTCCATTTTCATCATGCTGCAATATACCATGATCATACCATTCCCATATAAATCCGCCCTGTAAGAAAGGATATTTATAGAATAATTCTTGATATTCTAATAATCCTCCAGGTCCATTACCCATAGCATGACAATATTCGCATAAAATATGAGGTTTTGTAGTAGTAGCAATAATGTCTTTCATCAATCTTCCAGGACTATATCTTTCTTTAATCCAAGTGTACATTGTACTATTTACATCAGCAACCTCAACTTTCATATCGCCTTCATAATGAACCAATCTTGTAGGATCTGCTTCTTTACAATATTTAGCCATAGAAACAAAATTACATCCGAATGCCGATTCATTACCCAAAGACCACATAATAATAGAAGGATGGTTTTTATCTCTTTTTAGAGTTCTTATAATTCTATCTAAATAAGCTTCTTCCCAATCCTTATCATCTGTAATCCAAGTATAATGTGTAGATAATTCAAAACCATGACATTCCAAATCAGCTTCATCCATTACATAGAATCCTAATTTATCAGCTAATTTATATAAATAAGGAGAATCAGGATAATGAGAAGTTCTTATGGCATTAATATTATGTTTTTTCATTAATAACATATCTTTTAATATGTCTTCTTCAGAAACCACTCTTCCGTATACCGGATGATAATCATGTCTGTTTACCCCTTTTATTAAAATAGGAGTTCCATTAACTCTAAACTGTTTGTTTTTAGTATCAACATCTATATCTCTGAAACCTACACAATGAGTAATAGTTTCTATAGTATTATTATTTTCAATTACATTTATAACCAATGTATATAAATTTGGCTCTTCAGCATTCCATAATAATACATTTGAAACTTCTTTAGAGAATTTTATATTTTTGTTTTCAAAATTTGTTTCTTCTTCAAATACTATATTATTATTTTTATCGAGCAGCTTAATTAAAGCCTTTCTATTTTTACAATCTTCATAAGCATCTAATTTAACTGATAAATCTGATTTTGTATAATTATCTTTCATAAAAGTATTTATAGTAAAATCAAATATTCCATTTTTAGGCTCTACTAAAAGCTCAACATCTCTAAATATTCCGCTAAGCCACCACATATCTTGATCTTCTAAATAAGTACCGTCAGTCCATTGATAAACTTTAACAGCAATTAAGTTTTCACCCTCTTTTACAAATTTAGATATATCAAATTCCGCAGTTAATCTTGCCCCCTTAGAAAAGCCTGCAAACTCTCCATTAACCCAAAAATGAAAACCAGAATCAACACCATGAAATCTAATTATCATTTTATTTTTAACATCCTCAGCAGAAACATTAAAATATTTTCTGTATAATCCAGTAGGATTAAAAGAAGGTACATAAGGTGGTCTTATAGAAAAATTGTACCATAAATCAGAATAATGCATCTTTCCATATCCATCTAACTGCCAATTATGCGGTACAGATACTTTATTCCAGCTCTCATCTAATAAATAATCTTTCTTCTCGAAATTTTTAGGTGCATAGTCTGTAGATTCTATAAACTTAAAATCCCAAGCTCCATTTAAAAGTGAATATCCATAAGTGTTTAAATTATCGCCATATAATGCCGCCTCTTCATTTTTATATGCTACAAATGATGTTCTAGCATCTAAACGATTTCTATGCATTAAATGTATATTTTCAAAATCTTTGTATTCTCTTTTCATTTTTAACTCCATTTATTATTCTTTTGTCCTCTATACCATAATAGAAAAGCAAAACCTAAAAATATTACTACACCGCCAATTTGATATAAAACTGCAAATACTGGGTGAGGTGTTCCTTTAGGCAATGTACCGCCTTTCATTAATATAAATATAGACTCTAATGGCACTATTGATATGATAAATGTTATAGAAAATAATATAAGCAATAACACACCGCACAATATACCTATAGTAGGATTATTAGATAATTTAAAATCTCTTTTTGTTTGTTCATGATTTCTTCTAAAATTAATATAAGCTACTAAAAAGAATAATACAGGCAATAAAGATGTAGAAGCTGTCATATTTATCAAAAATTTTAATAATCCATCAACTTCGCCTATTCCAAGACCAGGTATGATTAATATAATACTAACAACTATAGCCTGCAAATACAATGCATTGACAGGTGTTCCGTCATCAGTAAGTTTTGTAATTTTTTCAGGCAATATTCCTTTAGGTGTTTCAGAGAAAAATACTTTTACAGGTGCAGATGCCCATAATACTAAACTGCCTGCAGAAGCTAAAAACAAAATAAGTCCAACCACATTAGAAATCCCTTTAGTGATACCAATATTAGCACCTAATAAATTAAAAGCATCATACATAACATTACTATAATTATTTTCCAATATATTAGTTGGTATAATAAGTCCAACAGCTATACAACCCAAAGAATAAACTACTCCAACAAACAATGCTGAAAATATCATAGTTTTTATAAACGACTTATTTCCGCCTTTTAAGTCTTTAATATATACCCCTATACTTTCAGCTCCTCCAACAGCTTGTAATATCCAAGCAAAAGTTGCTATGTAATTAAAATCAAATTTTGGTGTTATAGTTTCAGCAGAAAAAGTTTGAGCCGGTTCTTTGCCGAATATAAATACCAAAGCAAATGCTATTACTATAAATACTATACCCATAATCAATCTAGCACTGCCTGATATATTTGTAACCATTGATATACCTTTAGCTCCTTTTGTAGTTATGAAAGTAGCTATCCATAATAAAATAATTGATATTATAGATACTATTAAAGAGCCTTCTTCTGGAAATATGTTTTTACCTAAAAATGTATATGATAATGATATGATCATTCCAGGCAATATTGAAGAAAAGAAAAACAAGTTTACAAAGAAGTAAGTCCAAGAGGCAACAAAAGCCCATTTATCGCCTAAAGAGCTTTTTATCCAGCTTGTATATCCAGACTCACTGTCTGGGTTGGCCGAAGCAAATTCCCCTATCATTAAAGAAAATGGTATAAAGTATGCTATAGTAGCAAACATAAATGATGGAATACTAGCGAGACCTATGCTTACACTGTTATTGATAACTTGGTTAAAGCTAAATATAGCCGTAAAAGTCATCATTAACAGGGCAAAAGATCCTATAGTCTTTCTATCGTTTGACATTTTATAACTCCTATATTGAAAAATTAATAATATAGAGTATATTCACTAAAACTTATTAATCAACAAAAATTCTCATTTTTTTTACAAAAAAGTATAAAAAAAATACATTTATTAACAAAAAAATTACTACAAGAAGTTTTTATGCGTTGTTATATATAACAATATTGTGAAATTAATAATACATATAAAATATAATTTTATTAGAAAATAAATATCAATAATTGCTCTTTTAGATATTTTTATTTTAATATATAATTAAAAAAATAAATATTTTAATATAGGCAAACAAAATGAAAAAAACTATTTACATTTTTATTTTATTTATAATTATTTTCTCAAACATATATGCAAAAGATAAAGTATATGTTATAAAAAAATTAGAGTTTCAAGAAGTAAATAGATGGTACGCCTCATATATAAAAAATGGATTAGAAGAGGCTAAAAAAAATGATGCTTCTTTGATAATACTTGAAATTGATACACCGGGTGGGCTTTTGTCGTCTGCATTAGAGATAAAAAATGCATTGATAGAAAGTGATATACCTGTAACAGCATATATAAACAAAAATGCATTATCTGCGGGAGCTTTAATATCTTTGAGCTGCTCAGAAATTTACATGTCTGATGGAAGTATTATAGGGGCGGCTACTCCTGTATATCTTCAAGGCGGAGAACCAAAGAAGGCAAGCGAAAAAGAAGTTAGTGCTATGCGTGCTGCTATGAGGGCTTCTGCTGAACACTCTAAAAAAAATGCAAAGGCTGCTGAGGCTATGGTTGATGAAACTATTGTATTAACTAAAAGAGATGACGGTATTGATTTGGACGATAAAACACTCCTTACATTGAGTGCTGATGAAGCTGTAAAAATAAATATTGCAAATAGCAAGGCAAACTCTGTAGAAGAAATATTAAAAATAAAAAATATTGATGATTATGAGATAATAAATTTTGAAGAAGGTCAGTATGATTTTATTTTGAGATTTTTAAGTAATCCTGCAGTGTTGAGCATATTAATATCAATCGCTATAGCTGGAATATATTTAGAGATAAAAACACCTGGGTTTGGTATAGGCGGTGTGGTTGCTATAGTATGTTTCTTCTTATTTTTTACGGCACAATTTTTTATTGGCGACAGCGGATTTATTTCGCCTGCTGTGTTTTTGCTTGGTATAATTTTGCTTGCTTTAGAGATTTTTGTTATACCGGGTTTTGGAGTTACAGGAATTGCTGGAATCATTGCCATATTTGCAAGTATATTTATGTCTTTTGGAATAGCTAATATATCTCAAGCTGTATTTGTAATTTTTGTTTCACTTATCATAGATATTATACTTATTATATTAATGGCAAGGTTTATGACAAAATCTAAAGTGTTTAAAAGTAAGATGTTCTTAGAAACAGATACATCAGGATATCATTCAAGCGAGTCTTATGATGATTTACTTGGTCTTGAGGGAATAGCTTATACGCCTTTTAGACCATCAGGAAACATTTTAATTGATGATAAAAAATATGATGCTATTAGTGAAGGCGAGTTTATACAAAAAGATGCCAAGTTAAAAGTAATACTTGTAAATGGTAATAAGATAGTGGTGAAAGAGATAAAAGAATAATCTACAGCAAATATTAATGTATTTTAAACAAATTAGTTTTGCAAGCTATCTATATATTTTCACTTGCTTTTTCGATTTGCGAAAAATGACTTGTGAAGATATTTATTGCTTTATGCAGCAAATAATAATTAGTTTATAAGTTTACAATATAATTTTTTAAGCTAAAACACTGAAAGCTCTTACTGAAGCTATATCTATTCTAAGCTGAAGTATATATCTTTTACCATCTCTTCCCATAGCATAAGTATATCTGCTGGAAAGAGGAGACATATTTTGAGCCTGCTGATTAATATTAGTAGGTTTTACTTCTACTATATTTGGTTTAGTAGTAATTGAAGTAGCATTCATTTGCATAGCTTTGTTATTAGAAGATATACTGCTTATAGTCATATAATTTCTCCTTAAATTAATTAACTATAATAATTAACGGCAATCTATAAAAAAGTTTAGTATTTTATTTTATTATTTAATAAAAATATATACATTATTTTAATATGGTTTATAATTAAAGTATTGGATAATATATGGAACTTTTAAAAAACATATTTTTTTATTTTATATTCTATCAAAAGCATAAAATTCCTCCAGACATTTCAACGCTAAAGTAGGCAGTTAGTCTATATAAAAAAACAATCAATATAATAATTTTATTTCTAAAAATTAATTAAAGGACATAATATGAAAAAATATATTTTAATATTATCTTTTATAACAATTTATTTCATAATATCTTGCGGTAAAAATAATACAGATAATTCTCTAATAGTAAATATAGGTCCGGAACCAAAAACTCTTGACCCTACATATACAGAAACATATGATAGTTCAGCATATATAGCACATACATTTGAAGGATTAACTTCAAGAGATAAAGATGATAAGTTAATACCAGCAGTAGCTGAAAGTTGGGATATTAGTGATGACTATTTAACATACACATTCTATTTAAGAACAAATGCTAAATGGTCTGATGGAAAAGAAGTTACAGCAAATGATTTTGTATATGCATGGCAAAGAGCGGTTGATCCAAAGGTAGCAAGCTCTGTAAGCTATCAATTAAACCCAATAAAAAACGCATCAAAAATTATAAAAGGAGAATTGCCACTAACAGAACTTGGAGTAAAAGCCATTGATGATTATACATTAGAAGTAAACTTAGAAAGCCCTACAGCATATTTTTTGGATTTACTTTCTATTACAATATATAGCCCGCTTAGAAAAGATATAATAGATAAATACGGCGATGCTTGGACTCAAGAAGAATATATTGGAAATGGACCTTTTTTTGTTAAAGAACATATAAATAACGATAAAATAGTAATGGAAAAAAATACTAATTATTGGAACAAAGATACTATAATACCTCAAACAATAACTTTTTCATTATTGGATAATCCAAATACAATAGTTGCATCAATACAAGACGGAACATTATTATTTGGAAGCAATCCTCCATTACAGGATATACCAAAATTAACAGAAGAAGGATATATTGATTATGTGCCTTTGCTTGGAATATATTTTCTATCTATAAATACAACAAACGAAGTATTAAGAGATAAAAATGTAAGGAAAGCTCTTTCTTTAGCAATAGATAGAAATTATATAGTAGAAAAAGTTACAAAAGGAAATGAAATACCAGCAGCGGCATTAGTACCATATTCTGTATTTGATATAGAAGGTTCTTTTAGAGAAAAAGGCGGAAATTATTTTAGCGTAGATGAGAATGATTATCAAAAAAACATAGAAGAAGCTAAAAGGCTATTGGCAGAAGCAGGTTACAGCAATGGAAGCAACTTTCCTGTGTTGGAATATAGTGTAGAATCTCAAAGTTCGTTAAATATATTTGAGGCTATTCAGCAGATGTGGAAAGAAAATCTTAATATAGATGCGAGAGTTAATCAGCTTGAATGGGGAGTTTTTATGCAAACTACAAGGGGAGATAAAAACTTTGAAATAGCACGTTCAGGTTGGATGGGTGATTATAATGACCCTATGACATTTTTAGATACATTTTTAAGCTATAGCCCTCAAAATACAGGAAGCTATTATAATAAAGAATATGAACAATTAATTCAGTCTGCACTCACTAATGGCGATAAAATATCAAGAATGAAAACATTGCATGAAGCAGAAGATGTATTAATGGAGGATATGCCTTTTATTCCTTTATATTTTTATAATAGAGTGATACTTGTTAGACCAGAGTTAAGAGATGTTATGATAAGTAATGTAATACCTCCAAGATTTTTTTATGCTTATGTAGAGAAGTAATTTTATTTTGATAAAAACAAGTGGGGATATAATTAAAATTTTAAAACTTAATTACACTCCCCACCCTCAAGACTTTTTAGATTATTTGCTATTTTTATTTTAGTTTTATTTTTTGTGCATTACTCTTATTTTCAGCCCCACCCAAGCGTTTTTTAAATTTGTTGCTGCTTTACCGCACGGTAAACAAAGCATAAAATATAAATTTTATTAATAATTGCAATAAATCAAAAAATTAATACCGGCCAACCGTGCGTTAACAAATATTTTAAACTTAATAAAAACTTGGGCGGGCGTTAACATTTCTAAAAAGGCAATAAAAATAATTTAAATTAAAATTTAAAAAACAAGCTATAAAGAATAAAGGGCGGGGTATGTAAATAAAGTTTTAAAATTTAATTACGTTCCCCTCCCTCAAGGCTTTCTGTGTTATCTGATGTTTTTAAATTATTTTTCTTTTTTGTTTAAATTGTTATTTTTGTGTCCCACCCAAGCATTTTTTAAATTTGATGCTTATTTACCGCACGACCAAATATTTAATTTAATATGTTTTATGATAATATAATTTAAATAATATATGTAATTTCATTTACCGTGCGTTGAATTATTTTTTATAAATAGAACTATTTTAAAAACTAAATATATGAACCTATACATTCATAGAATTTTTTAAATGTTTCTTTTACATCATTATCCCAATTGTTATGATTAAAAATTACTGATGCACATTCTCTATATAATTCATCTCTCTCTTCAGATAATTTTATCAATTTGTTTTTATCTTGCACGAGTAATGGACGTTTGGATACATTTATATTTTTTACTATAAGCTCGGCGGGTCTGTCGATAAAAATAACTATGCCTCGCTCTCGCATCAAAACTCTATTTTTTTCTTTTAATACGCTTCCGCCGCCGGTAGATATAACAGTATTTTTTATATTAGATAACTCTTCGAGTATATTGCTTTCTACTTCTCTAAAATATTCTTCTCCGCTATCTTCAAATATTTTGCTTATAGTTTTTTGCTCTCTATCTTCTATAACCTTATCCATATCAAAAAAAGTGTAGTTAATATATTCTGCCAAAAGTTTTGATAAATCAGTCTTTCCACTACCCGGAAGACCAATAACAAATATAGTGCTTTTCAAATTATTCATCATAAACTCCAAGAACTATAAAATTTTCTACACTATTTTTAAACTCTTCAAAAATGTTTTTAGCTTCATCGCTTTCAAAATTTCCAACCATATCAATATAAAAATAATACTGCCACTTTCTTTCAACATGCGGACGGCTTACTATAGATGTTAAATTAAATATTTTTAGTTTATCTAAAACATTAGCAAGAGAACCATTTTCATGCGGAAGTAAAAATCTCATAGTCATCTTATTTCCAGAGTTTAGAGCATTATCATAATTGCTCACTACTATAAACCTTGTAGTATTGCCTTTTATGTTTTCAATATTCTCTTTTAAGATGTTTAAATTATAAATATTATAAGCATTTTTATTGGATATAGAAGCTAAAGAATCGTCATTGCTGTTTGATACAAGAAAAGCAGCTTCTGCAGTGTTTGTAGAGAAAATCTCTTCATAATTATTCTCTTTTATAAAATTAGAACATTGCTTTAATGCCTGATGATGTGATATTACTTTTTTTATATTATTAATATTAGTATTTTTATTTGCCATAAGTGCATATTCTATTGTAAGATAAACCTCACCAACTATTTTACAATTATAATCAGCAAGTATATCAAGCACCTCATTAACCATTCCTGTAGAAGAATTTTCAAGCGGCAAAACACCATAATAACTCTCAGAACTTCTTATACTCTCAAGCACCTCTTCAAAACTCTTTTTCTTTATTAATTTAGCATCATCTCCAAAAAACTTTTTAGCAGCCTCATAACCGTTTCCGCCTTCTCTTCCTTGATACGCTATAACAGAGTCATATTTTATTTTTTTATTATCATTATTTTTTTTATTATTATCAATCAAGTGCTTTTGAATCTGCTTAGATGTATACATTATATCATTATAAATAGTAGTAATTAAATTGGATAATTCTTTATTTTCAAGAAGATTTATCTTGCTTGCTATAACCTCTTTTTCTCTCTTAGGGTCAAATATCGGAGCATTGTTTTTTTTCTTAATCTCTCCAACTTTTACACTAACTTTCATTCTCTCATCTATTAATCTTACAATATCTTTATCTATCTCATCAATTTTTTTTCTTAAATCTTTTAAGTCTTCCATTTATATTTCACCTTTATAAAGCATATTAATAATATCTTACTATTAGCGATAATTATACAAAAAGGCTAAAAATTGTAAAGTGTACACTTAAAAATTAATATTAAAAAATATTTGTTATTTATTTAAATAATCTTTCCATTGTTCTGGAAATCCTATATGAGTAAAATCTATATAATGTTTATATTCATCAATAAGTTTAATAAAATTTGGAAGTATTTCTATATTCCATTTATTTTTAAAAGGATATAATTCTTTAACAGTTAAAATAGCACCCCATAATTTTCTTTTTGAATCGTTATGTAAATGATTCATTTCTTTTGGAATAGATGAAAAAATTCTATAATAAAGTCTGCCGTAATGTGCACATATATTTCTTAAATCTGTGCAGCAATGAAGCCAACTTTTTAATTTTTTATCAGTAATATTATACATATCCTTTGCCAATATTTTTTGATCTTCTAATTTTAAATTAGCAAAAAAAGTTGATAACATTCCAAACGTGAATATTTCAGTTGCAACCCATATTGGAAATTTAGAGTTATATTTATTTATATGATGTTTGACAAATAAAATTTTTTTATTATTCTCAACTTCTTTTTTAAATTTTTTCATAAAATTTTTATGATATTCTATCTTTTTATTTATATGTTTTTGACTGGAATTTGTATTATAAAAATTTTTTTCATCTAAATATCCCAATGCTCCATATTTATGAGCATGATAATATGCAATTTTTGCACGAATAAAAATCTCAATTTCTTCTAATGCATTAAATAATATAGCATGCAATTTTCTATCAAACTCATAAATATTAAAAACTTTTTCAAATGAAGTTCCGCTGATGTAAGAATCATCAGTTTGTTTAAATGGTAAGAAATAAGCACTAAAACGATAGTAATTTATTGATTTAAGTATAGATATACATTTTTTATCATTATCTATAACACAGCCTCTATCTTTTAATTTTTGAAGCTGTTCTTCATATCTATAAGGACGTTTTATATCCATAAAATTAGACCAATAAAAAATGTCCCCCATGGTCCACGCCATAAAAATGGCATGCTGGGGGTCCTGTTATTTATATTATATACAATATGATATTTTTGTCAATTAAATTATTTCTCTAAATACGCATAATGAAATCTATATCTTCCAAGCGGATTGAATATTGCTCCCTTTAATTTTGGATTAATCATAAATGGGTCCATTCTATATATTATTGGTATTATAGGGATATAATCAAATATTAAATCTTCTGCTTTATGCAATGCTTTTGTTCTCTCTTCTGTGTTAGTTGTACTTGAAGCAAATTTTAATAAATCGTTAAACTCTTTGCTGCTAAACCCGCTATGATTAACAGCACTTACTTCCGAGAAAAAACTAATCATAGCTAAAGGGTCGCTATAGTCTGCAGTCCAACCGCTTCTTGCTAAATCATAATTCTTCTCAACCATAGCCTGAAATGTTTCGTTGTATTCTTCAGACTTTATTGTAACATCTATTCCTAAATTCTCTTTATACATCTCCTGCATAGCCTCGCATATTAAAGTAAAATATCCCGGTGTAGTTCTTATTTCAAGCACAGGGAAATTTTCACCGTTTGTGTATCCTGATAATTCCATGAGTCTTTTAGCTTCTTTTATGTTTTCACTGTAGCTTCCAAGGTCAAGATAATTGCCTCCATTTTCTCTAAAGTCATTACCATTATTATCTTTCATTCCATAGGCTACAAATGCATATGCCGGAGTTTGGTTCATCTTTGTAATGTTTGATATTATGTAGTTTCTGTCAAATGCTAATGCTAATGCTTTTCTTATATTTTTATTTGTAAGCACTCCTTTTTGTGAATTAATCTCTAAAAAATATATTCCATAAGCAGGCTCTTGTAATATATAATTTTCTTTTATAAGAGAAGATATCTCTCCAAGCGGGGCTTCAATTACAGAAAATTGTATATCGCCTCTTTTTATAGCAGCAAGAGAAGTATTTGAATCGCTCATTATAATAACATTAATTTTTTTAGCAACAATGCTTTCTTTATCATAATAATTAGTGTTTACTTCCATAACAATTTTTTCATCGGTTTTTCTCTCTGTCATCACATAAGCACCATTTACAATATATGTTTCTGGGTTTCTTGACCAATCATCGCCGTATTTTTCCACAATGTCTTTTCTCACAGGAAAATATGCACTGCTCACAGATAAATATTCTAAGAAATATGGAGTAGGATTTTCTAATACAATTTCTAAAGTGCTGTCGTCAATGGCTTTCACTCCTAAAGCATCAACATTAGTTTTGCCGCTTATCACTAAACTTCCATTTTTTACAACATTAAGCATATGAGAATAGGCTGCTGCTGTTTTAGGGTCGGCTGCCCTCTTTAGAGCATATTCAAAATCTTGAGCTTTTACTTTTTCGCCGTCAGACCATTTAGCATCATCTCTTAAATAAAAAGTGTATGTGAGACCATCTTGAGATATATCCCAGCTTTTAGCCATACCAGCTGCAACATTGTCATTTTTATCTTTTTTTGTAAGCCCTTCAAAGAAATGTATCATATATATTGAACCGAAACTAAGTGAGTTTAATGTAGGGTCTAAAGTTTTAGGTTCTCCTCCAATAGATATAGATATTTCGTTGTTTGAAGATGTTTTGTTATTATTATTGCATGATATAAAAATAAATAATACTAAAAAAATAATGTATATAGCTTTTTTCATTTTTTCTCTCTTTAAGTTATTTATGTTATTTAAGTTCATTATTCTATTAATTAATGCTTATAAAGTCAATAGAGATTTTTTAATAGCATGTAAAATTTATAGCGTTTTTAAATAAATAGTGTATTATTAGAGTATAGAGTTTTAGGAATAAGTTATGACATATTATGATACATCAAGTTTAATAAATAGCAGAAAATTTAATAATCCTAATTAATGGATATAAACTAAATTAATAATTAAGGAGTTTTTGATGTTTCCTTTTGTATGACCTTTCTTCTATCAATGTAATGATTGCGGTAAAGTGCTTGAAAAGCCTGAAAAAATACATATAATTATTATAGATTATATAATAAATATAAGTAGGTGTTTTTATGAATGATAAACTATTTAAACAAATTATAATAATAATATTGCTGTTATTTCTTATAGCTTTTATTATTTTTATAGTTTTTCCTTTAGCTTTAGGTATTTTTTCAGGTTTTTTACAAAGTTTTTTTATTAATAATTCAATAAATAATTCTATAGGAGGTTCTTAAATGAGAACAAGAAAATTAAACAAAATGCTTTATAAAAAGTATAATCAAAATGCTTTTAATCAAGTGTATGGCTATGCATTCAACAAAAGCATTTCCGCCCTCTATAGGAATTGCAAAATTAAGATTAGTATTATTTGCTATAGTTCTTAAAGCATCTCCGCCATAAGTAATTCCTAAATAAGCAGATTCTGATTCCATTTTATCAAATATCTCATCCATAACATAAGCCTGCACAATAGGTTTTTGTTTTTTCAAAGCCTCATAAGCGTTTCTTATTTCTGTTTCATTTGTACTATTTACATTGTATCCTAAATGTCCTTTAGCTGCAGCAAAGGAATCTCTAAGACCATAAGCCATTAATATTTTATCCTTATATTTTTCATCAAACAATAAAGACCAGCTTACATCTTCAGGCTTAACATCAACTTCTTTAGTATTGTATATTATGCCGCTCATTCCCCAAGTATATGGAATAGTATATTCTCCGTTTTTATCATAAGCTAATGATAAGAAAAAAGGGTCTATATTAGTTCTAGCAGGAAGTAAATCTATATTCATTTTCTGCACTAAACCTTCTCTAATCATTCTTATAGTCATATAATCTGTAGGAAATATAATATCATAATCAGTATTTCCTAATTTTAATTTTATATAAAGCTCTTCATTAGAATTGAAAGTAGTATAATTAACTTTAATACCTGTAAGCTCTTCAAATTCTTTTACTATATCCATAGAATCATCAGAACCGTCGGCTATATACTCGCCCCAATTGCATATATTTAGTATTTTGTTTTCGCCTTTAAATTTTTTATAATAATTTAAATCTAATTTAGTTTTATCTAATTTTTGCCCAAAAAGAGTATTATTAGATAATGTTAAAAAAAGCACATAATAAAAATTATGTGAAAAATAAAATCGTGAAATTTTAATTTTTTCTCCTTTTTTAATTATTATTAAAAAAATAACTTCTAAAAAATAAAGACTGTATTTTATACGAAAAATTAATATTTTCAATGATATTTATGTTTTTTTATATATTTTTCATGCTGCTATAACTTTTAATAAGTTAATATTTATAATATAAAATTTAATACTCAAAAACCTATTTAGCACTTGAATTCATTTTCTTATATGCTATAGTTTAACAATATATACATAAGATACTATATTTTATCAATTTTTGTATTTTAGTATATGTAAATGTTTTAATATCATTAACTTAAATTATTTTAAATATAGTCCTTTTGCTTCTTTGGGTCACCAAAAGAAGTAGGGGGTTGGGGACTAGTCCCCAAAATAATAAAAATTTAGTAAATTAGGAAAGAACTTGAATAATAAAAACAAAAAAATAGAACTGCTCGCACCTGTTGGAGATGAAAGAGGGTTAAAGGCTGCTGTTAATGTTGGGGCTGATGCTGTGTATTTTGGCACTAAAAGTTTTAATGCAAGAGTTGGTGCTGCAGAAAACTTTGATGAAAAGGCTTTAGAAAAAAATATAAAGTTTGCAAAATTAAGAAATGTGAATGTTTATATTACAGTTAATACTTTGGTTTATAATGATGAGATTGATAAGGTTCTTCCTCTAATAAAAAGCGTTTATAATTTGGGAGCCGATGCCATTATAGTGCAGGACTTAGGAATTATTGATATTGTGAGAAATAATTTAACTATTGCCATGCATGCAAGCACGCAGATGTCTTGTAATAATTTGGATAGTGTAAAACTTCTTAAAAGTATAGGAATTGATAGAGTTGTATTAGCACGCGAGATGAGTTTAGAGAATATTAAATATATTAGAGATAACACAGATATAGAACTTGAAACTTTTGTGCATGGAGCTTTATGCGTAAGTTTTTCTGGGCAATGTGTCTATTCTTATTTGCATGGCGGAAGAAGTGCAAACCGAGGAGCATGTGCTCAGCCTTGCAGAATGGAATACACTGGAGGAAAAACCGATTATCCTCTAAGCACTAAGGACTTAATGACTATTGATATAATTCCAAATTTACTTGAAAGCGGAATAACCTCTTTTAAAATTGAAGGACGTGCTAAAAGAAGCGAATATGCAGCAATCACTACTTCAATATATAGGCATGCAATTGATTTGGCTTTAGAAAATAAAGATATACCTACCCAAAAATATAGAGAAAGTTTAATGAAGATTTTTAATAGAGGCGGATTTTCTCAAGGATATTATTACAACTCAAAAGATATTTTTGAAAATTATAAGCCAAGCCATGATGGAGAATATATAGGGGAAGTTGCAGCATACAAGAAAAATAAAATATATATCAAAGCAGAAAAAGAATTAAATGTTTATGATGGGCTTTCATTTGGAGATAGCGGACAGGTAGGAATGCAGATTTCTGATTTGTATAAAGATAATGTTAGGGTAAAAAGAGCAAAAGGAAATTTAAGTTTTTCGGCTGTTATAAAAAATGTAAATGTGGGTGATGAGGTTTATAGAACTACTGATAAACTTCAAATGGACGAGGCAGAGAAAATAATTGAAAGCGATAACTTTAAGCATTTGCTTGATTTGAATTGTATTATTGGGTTTAATAATGAAAAAATAAAATTGATAGTTACAAGCAAATATGATGATAGATTAAACAATGTAGAATATATAAGCGATTATACAATTCAAGAAGCTAAAACTAAAGCAACAACTAAAGAAGATGTTGTTAATTCTCTTTCAAAAACGGGAGGCACTGTATTTGAATTTGAAAATATTAATATAGAAGAGAATTTTAAAAATCCTTTTATACCTGTAAAAATTTTAAATGAAGCAAGAAGAAACTTAATTGAAAAATTAGAAAATGTTTTAATGAAGTCTAAAGAAATTAATTATAATAAAAATATATACACAAATATTAATTATCCAAATACAAATATAAAAGTTTTAATTGCTAACAGCGAAGAGAAAATTAATTTATATTCTGATATTCATTATGATAAAAAAATATTATTTCCAAGTGTTTATGATGAAAATATAATAAAGCTTTTTGAAAATAAAAAAATAGACGGAATAATTTTGCCACATGTAACATTTGATAAAGACATTGAAGTGATAAAAAGCATAGTAGAGAAAACAAGCGGCATGATTGTGATATGCAATAACTTGGGGCATATTGAAGCACTAAAAGGAAAAGCTATATTATGGGCTGGCATTGGGCTTAATGCAATTAATAATCACACTGTAGACTTGTTATACAAATTAGGAATTGATACTGTTATATCTGCTATTGAGGCTCCTAAAAATTTAAAACATACATTATCTATAAAAGAAGGTTTAATTCCTGCTATGAACTTTGCATTTTGTCCAAAGAGTATGTCTGTAGGATGCTCTAAATGCAAAGAAGAAAATATTATTGACCACAAAGGAAATGTTGTAATATTTGATTGTGTAAGAGTTTATAATAAAACAAGCTTCATTTTAGAAAATATAAAAAATAAAACAGGAGAGATTTATATAAAATAATAAGAGGCAAGATTAAAATCTCACCTCTTAATTATAAATATTTATATATTTTTATAAAAACTATTTGTTTAAAACCTTATACAAGAACTCTTTAGTTCTGCTATGTTTAGGATTATTAAAGAACTCTTCAGGAGTTTCATCTTCAAGTATAATACCATCATTCATAAATAGTATTCTGCTTGCAACATTTTTAGCAAAACCCATCTCATGAGTAACTATAAGCATAGTCATACCGTCTTTGGCTAAATCTATCATAACGTCTAAAACTTCTTTAATCATCTCAGGGTCTAATGCCGAAGTAGGCTCATCAAACAGCATAACTTCAGGTTCCATAGCTAAAGCTCTTGCAATAGCAATTCTTTGTTTCTGTCCGCCTGAAAGTTTATTAGGGTATGTATCTTTTTTTTCAACAAGCCCAACTTTTTGTAATAGCTCAAGAGCCTTAGTTTCTGCTTGTTCTTTAGTGCAGCCTTTTAACTTCATAGGTGCTAATATAATGTTTTCCATTACTGTTTTATGAGGAAACAAATTAAAATGCTGAAACACCATTCCAACCTTTTCTCTTATTTTATTTATATCAGTTTTTTTATCTAAAATATTTTCACCGTCTATAAATATCTTTCCGTCAGTAGGCTCTTCAAGTCTGTTTATGCATCTTAAAAAAGTAGATTTACCGCTTCCGGAAGGTCCTATAATAGCAATAATCTCACCCTTCTCAACATTAACATCTATTCCCTTTAACACTTCTAATTGATTAAACTTTTTATGTAAATTTTCTACTTTAATCACTTTCTTTAAGCCCCTTCTCTACCTTTCTCATAAATACCGCAAAGATAGAAGTTAATATCAAATATATTATGCCCACAGCAATAAGCGGTTCAACCCCCCTATAAGTTTGGCTAGTGATGATATTAGCCGAACGAAGCAAATCAACCCCCCCTATAAAGCCGACAATAGAAGTCTCTTTTATAAGCGTAATAAACTCGCTCACCAAAGCAGGAAGTATCTTTTTAATAGCCTGCGGTATAATAATCTCTTTCATAGAAAGCCCATAATTAAGCCCCAAAGCTCTTGAAGCCTCCATCTGTCCCTTATCAAGCCCTTCAATACCAGCTCTTATAATCTCAGCAACATAAGCAGCAGAGTTAATCCCAAAAGCTATAGCAGAGATAATAAGTATAGGCGTATTTCTTAAAGCTCCCACAAATACAACATTAGCCCAAATCATAAGCTGCACAACAGCAGGTGTACCCCTTATTAAATTAACATACCCAAATGCTAATTTTGATATAGGATTAAATGTTTCAAAGCCTTTAATATTTTTTAAAGGATAAATATGAGATAATTGCATCAAAGCAATAAATATGCCAAGAACTATACCAATAATTGTAGCAAATAGAGTAGTTCCTATAGAAAATAAAAGCCCCTTAATCATATACATATATCTATGATTGGCTATAAACACTTCTTTAAGCAACTCTAAATATTCTGTCATCTGCTTTCCTCAAATTATACAATTATATTAAAAATACTTTTTAACAAGCTCATCATATTTGCCGTTTTCTTTTAAAGTATCCAAAGCTTTGTTTATTTCCTCTAAAAGCTTAGTATCCTCTTTTCTAAAACCAATACAAAGTTCTTGTATAGATAAATCTGTTTTAATAGCCTTAAGCCCTTCATTGTTTTTTATATAACCAACAGCTATAGGATAATCCATTATAGCAGCATCTATTTTTCCGCTTTGTAATGCCACTACAGTATCTGCTGTTCTATTAAATCTCTCTATTTTTTCAACTTTCTTACTCTCTGTTAAAGCAACATCACCAACATATCCTAAAACAACACCCACTGTATAACTATTATTTAAGCTGTCAAAATTTGTGATAGAATTATTATCTTCTTTTACTATAATAGCCTGCTGTGATTCAAAATAAGGCTTAGAAAAATTAATAACTTTCTTTCTTGATTCTGTGGCTGTAATTCCTGCTATAAGTATATCTATAGTTTTAGATTCTAAAGCAGGTATTAAACCGTCAAAAGTCATGTCTTTTATCTCGATTTTCTTTCCTATTAATCTTGATATTTCATTCATCAAATCAATATCAAATCCAACCACATTTCCATTTTCATCTAAATACTCGAAAGGAGGGTATTCAGCATTAGTGCCTACATATAAAACATCACTCTCCTCTTTAGCACAAGATAAAATCATTATACTCGCTAATAATATAAATAATTTTTTCATTTTCCAATTTCCTTAAAAAGCTTTCACTTAAAAATATTTTTCTAATAAACTATCATAAACACCATTAGTCTGTAATATATTCATGGCATTATTAACATCTTCCATAAGCTGAACATCTTTCTTTCTAAAACCTATAGCCAATTCCTGTATATCAGAATAAGTGTCTACTATTTTTAAGCCTTCATTATTTTTTACATATCCAATAGCAACAGGAGAATCCATCACAGCAGCATCAACCTTGCCGGACTGCAATGCAAGAACTGTATCTGCCGTACGGTTATATCTTTCAAGTGTTACAGCTTCATTTGTGCTTAAAATATTATCTGCTCTATATCCCAAAACAACCGCAACTCTTTTGTTATTTAAAGATGATAAATTAGTAATATCAGTATTATTATCTAACACTATAATGTTTTGTCTTACTTCATAATATGGTATAGAAAAATTCATTATTTTCTTTTTGCTTTCATTTACAGTCATACCTGCAATTATAATGTCTATAGTATTTGCTTCTAAAGCAGGTATTAAACCGTCAAAAGTCATATCTTTTATCTCTATTTTCTTTCCTATAATTTTAGCTATCTCATTCATCAAATCAATATCAAATCCAGCAACATTTCCATTTTCATCTAAATACTCGAAAGGAGGATATTCAGCATTAGTACCCACATACAAAACATCACTATCTTCTTTACTGCAAGACAATACAGCCGCTAAACAAATAGATAAAACAACTTTTAACAATATATTTCTCATTAATTATTATCTCCCACTCAATCTTTTTTATTTACTTTCAAAATATTTTTCTATAAGCATATCATAAGTGCCGTTCTCTTTTATAGTATTTAAAGCATCATTAACTTTTTTAAGTAATTCTGTATCTTCTTTTCTCATAGCAATGGCATATTCTTCATTTTTAGAATCTGTAATAACTAATTTTAAATCATCATTTTGATTGAAATATTGTTTAGCAGGTTCATAATCTAAAACTACAGCGTCTACTTTTTTACTTTTTAATGCTATTATAGCCTCTGATGTAGCACCATATTTCTGAGCATTTACATTAGACATCTCACTTACAATTAAATCCCCTGTAAAACCTAATACAACACCAACATTTTTGCCTTGTAAACTATCAAATCCAATAATATCTTTATTATCACTATGAACTAATATAGATTGTTGAGTGTTATAATAAGGGTCTGTGAAATTAACAAACTTTTTTCTCTCTTCATCTGCAGTCATACCGGCAATAATTATATCTATTTTTTTAGATTGTAAAGCAGGAAGTAAACCGTCAAAAGCCATGTCTACAACTTCAATATCTTGTTTCATAATTTTAGCTATCTCATTAATTAAATCTATATCAAAACCAACAATATTTTCTCCGTCTCTATATTCAAAAGGTTCAAATTCTGCATTAGTTCCAACATAAAGTTTGTTTTCTTTTTGAGAGCAGCTCATAAAAGCTAATAAAGATATTAAAAGTAATGATGTAATAATTATTATTTTTTTAAACATTTTTTATCTCCTAAAATTTTTTTATGTGTATAAAGTACATGATATTAATATAGTTATTGTTATTATTAATAAAATGTGTTTTTATTGATTAAAATAAAAGATATGCAATTAGGCTTAACGCCTGATTAATACTTGAAAAAAAGAGAGTATTTTTACTTTGGAAAAACAGTTACTCATAAATCAACTCCGCAATTGTTCTTAATTATAATACAGCAAATAAAAAAGTCAAGTTATTTTAAAATACGGGTTTTATATTTATCAAACAGAGTATTAGAAAAATCGGTGTATTCTATTGCCTCTTTAATGCCTTTTAAATCTACATTATATATATTTTTTGATTGTCTATACGGCTTTATTGTCATAGTGTTATGATTAATTAAATCTTTAAAAAAGTTAATCATCTCTTCTTCCTGAACTATGCCAAATGACGGAGAAACAGTATAGAGTATATCAAAATTATTCTTTTCTGAACGAACTATTGGCTCTATTTCTGTTGTTTGTTTATTGTCAAAATTATATAATATTATGGCATCATCATTATTAATCTTATCTTTATACCAAGTAATTGTGATGTTTAATTGCTCTTTTCTTGAAGCTATATAAACTTCTAATTTATCATCAAGGTTTAAAGACATTGTAACAGTTTTTTTATCTGTGCCGTCATATACAATAGTTTTTACTTTCCAATTATCATATTGCTTTGATGTAGCGATAGGGTATAGATTTAAAGTAAATAAAAATAATATAATTAATGTAATATTCTTTGTCATAATTTTTTATCCCACAAACTTAAATATACTATAATATACGAAATAAATGAAAAATAGTTTAACATATTATTTTATTATGATAGCTAATAATATATTTAATAAATTTGCAACACTATTTTTATATTTTTTTTGTTTAGGAGCCATAGATATTGCACGTTTTTTAGTTAAAATAAAGTAGGTATTCCTTATAATATAAATAGCT
>NZ_CAKVGN010000044.1 GCF_934747485.1 uncultured Brachyspira sp.
CTAAAGTTGACAAACAATTGGAAATTATATATAATTTAGCAAAAAAGGAGCTTTTTTAGTTATCTGGGTCAGCCCCATAATTTGAAAAGTTTAAACTTATCTCATTGTCTTGTCTTGTCTTGTCTTGTCTTGTCTTGTCTTGTCTTGTTAATAAATTAAATCTTTTCATATGAAAATATTATACTTTACATAATTATTTTGTCAATTTTTTTATATGATTTTAATTGAAATTATTTAGAAAATTTTATCAAAATAACTAATAAAACCGCACGGTGAATTTGCTCATGCATAAAATAAAAATGTTGTTATTAATAAACTTATATTTTATAACCGATTCAACGTGCGTATAAGCTACCTTGTAAACATTTTAACGTATCTTTCTCTATACTTATAACTTAATAGTTTTTTATTGTATAATTCAGAAAGTTCTTTTATTTCTGTATTATCCATATTATCTGTTTCTATTGCATAAATATAACTATCTTCTTTAAAACCCTTTATCATAATATTCATATAACCATTGAATTTTTTCTCTAAAAATATCTTAAAGAAAAATATAGAAAATACTAAAATTAAAGAATTAACTATAACATACGCCAAAATAAAAATATAATAAGAATATATAAATCTCTTGCCGCTGCTTAATATAAAAAAACCTTCCCCCTGATATATTGCAGTTTCAAATAATAAATGTTTCTTTTTAAAATTATTCCAATCTTCTATTTGATATTTAAGTTCATTATCATAATATATTAAAGCTACATCATGACTATTTGCAAACCCTTCATAATCTATATTATCAGATTCCAGAGAAAAAGTAGTTTGTGCTTCATATATAATATTATCTCTTACATCATTATAAGAACTAGAAATCTTGCCGTCAAATGCCCAATTCAAAATACTGTATAATATTATAAATATTAAAGCTACAACGATAGATATACACACTATAAAATTTGATGATAATACAGAGAAAAAACTATTATTATTTTCAACACTAAATAAATAGAAAAAATATATTATATGACTAATATAAAAAATAAATATTACATGATAAATCCTAGTTAAAAAAGAAGCAATAATACTTTCTCTTAAAAATATTCTATCAAGCGAAAAGAAATTAAAAGCATAAAATAATCCCAATATAGATAATATAAAAGGCATTAAATAAATAACTAAATAAAAAAATAGTTCTATTTTAGAATATTTCTTAACATTATAAAAGAATACACATACAAAATAAAATGAACATAAAAACTCCAAACAAATTAATACATTCATTATATATATGTTAATATTGAGTATCATATATGCACACATAGATATAATAGTTAAAGAAGATACTGCTGCTGCTATAAAATTAATATTATGTTTAATTAGTTTTTCCACTCTATTTCCCCTGTTTTTACTATATCATATAATTTTTTAATCATATTATAATCCAATCCCAAAAATGAAGCATTATTTACCAAATTATATATAGCACTCACAAATATTGGCTGAGTATATAAAATATTATCTTCAGTATACGGATATGATGATATTATCCTCGATATATTAAACAAAATAGCTATAAGTCTTGATGAGGAAGATAACTCATCATTTTTGATTAAATACGGCAATATGCTTTTTGCAGCTATTGCTATAAATATTGGATTAATATTTTCTAAAGTAGATATATTATCAATAGAATTATCTATCATTTCTTTTGCTTTATCTCTAAACTCTTTGACATCATATTTATATTCATTATAAATGGGAAGATATGCTATATAGCTTGTATGCATTATATCTTTTAATATTAAAAGCACAGACAAATAATTAATTAATTCATCATTTGTGAGATTAAATTTATCATCATTAATAAAAGAATATTCCTCTCCATTTTCATTTTTTAAACGAACTGATACTATTTGTTTTATTATATTACTTTTTAGAGTTTGATAGGTGTATGAAACATAATCTATAAAAGATTCATTATTATTAGATTTTTTTATAAGTTTAATAATAGATTCTCTTTGAACTTCATAATTTTTATCATAACCCGGTATATGTGATAGAAACTCAAAATCTATATTATTTTCTACATATTCTATAAAACTGTTGTAAGCGTCATGTCCTAAAAGCACAAAATCAATCCTGTAATATTTTTATATAATTTTGCTTATTATATTCGGTAAAATTTGTATATATATAAGATAATTATTTTTTGTAATATTTTTATATAATAAAAAACTCTATATAGAAATATCTATTTGAGGAAGAATAGGATATGCAAATAACATATTAAGATTAAAGTCATCAGTTGTTATTATCACATCTTTATCTTTTATATCAGAGCATAAACTTATTATATAAGAATCATCAAGAATAAAAGTAGCAAAAAATAAGTTATCAGCATTATATATCACTCTTTCATCTAAATCTATTTCTATAGAATCTTTTATATCAAAAATCACTTTACCCAATTTTTTAATATAAGCTTCTTTTAAAGTCCACAAAGTAAAAAAATCTATTTCTAATTTCTTTGAAGTCTTTAAAAATTTACGTTCTTTAAAAGAAAAATATTCACTTGCAATATCAAAAAATTTTCTCTCTTTAATAAACTCTGCATCAATCCCTATAAGTCTATCAGACATTCCAACGCAAATTAAATCATTGCTATGCGAACCATTAAAAAATATATTATCTTCATTTTCAAAATAAGGCTTACCATTATCATTTCTTTTTATTGTTAAGTTATTTTTGTTATAATGTTTATAAGCCATCTCTTTTGATAAACTTTCTATATTGCCATTATACTCATTATTAAAAACATATTTTAAATAAATCATAATCACTCTTTTATACTTAATATTTTATTTTTAAGTTCATTTTCTATGTTTGCTAATTCCATTTCAGCATTTTTTCTTTTTTCTCTGCCCTCATTTTGTATTTTTATTACCTCATCTAATGTAGAAATTAGCTCTTCATTTGTATGTTTTAATGTTTCAATGTCTACTATAGCTCTTTCAGATTCTTTTGCAGTTTCTATAGTAGATGTTTTTAGCATGTCTGCATTTTTTCTAAGAAGCTCATTAGTGGTGTCGGTAACTGCTTTTTGTGCTTTGGCTGCTTCATTAGAATGATAAAGACCTATAGCTAATACCATTTGATTTTTCCATAAAGGTATAGTATTAACAAGTGTAGATTGTATCTTCTCACTCATAACAACATTATTATTTTGAACCATTCTTATTTGCGGTATAGTTTGAATTGATACTGTTTTTGTTAGCTCTAAATCATGCAGTCTCTTTTCAAATCTATTGGCCAAATCTTTATAATCTCTTGCAGCTTGTGCATCTTCTGGTGTGTTAGTTTGTTTTGCTTTTTCTTCAAGTTCTAATATTTTTTTGTTTATATCATTATTTAATTTTTCTTTTCCGGCTTTAATATATAATTCAAGCTCTTTTAAATAATCCAAATTATAATCATACATTTGGTCTAATATACTAATGTCTTTTAATAGAGTTCTTTGATGATTTTCTAATATTTTTATTATTCCGTCTATATTAACTTCCACTTTAGAATATTTAGTTTTTAATTTGCTTAAATTATTAATACCTTTTTTAAAAAAGCCAAATATACCCTTAGATCCTTTTTCTATGTCAAAGCCTTTAAGCTCTACTATTAAATCACTGATAGTATCTCCTATATCTCCCAAATCTTTATTCATCACAGTGCTTAAAGTGTTTTCAGAAAATTGCACCATCTTATTTTGTGCAGCAGAACCATAAGACATTATAGAAATAGAATCTTCTAAATTTATACTATTAGACAGCTCTTTTATTTTGTTATTATCACTCTCACTTATTTTAGAATCTATACTTTTTTGAATATCTAAACTTAAAGAATTATTATTATTTTCTTGCATAAATAAAACCTCCAAAAAAAATTATATTAATCCATCTTTCTCAAGCATATTTTTTAGTACATCTATATCGCTATTTATATCAATTAATTTGTTTTCATTCATTTCAAGAAGCATTTTTTTTAATGCCTCATTTAATTTTGTTATAACATCTTCTATCTCTAAAGAAGTATTTTCTATATTAGTATTTTTAACAGGTAAATTACAAAAATCAATATAATACTTAAGCATTTTTATAGCCGTTGGGAGATGATATTCGTTTATCTTTTGAAGTTTTTTCTCACCTTCTTTGTTAGACTTAGAATAATCAACCATATTATTTAGTATAGAAATCATTTCTTCCAAGGCAGGACTAAGCTCAGCATTATTAATATCTTTTGAATATTCTTTTATTTTTGATATATTTCTTTTTGTTTCTAATATTGTCAAACTTTCATTGTTAGGATTATCATTAGAATTATCATCAGAGCTGTTATTAGAATATTCTTTGTTATCCTTTTCTAAAGGAAAGTTTCTCTCTAAATTTAATTTTAATTTTTCAAAAATATATTTATCTTCTTCCATTTTTCATAAACCGTTAAAAATATGTTAACTGTATTATAAACAATAAGATTATTATTGCAATATGTTTTCAATTTGTATAAAAAATAAAATTAGTTTTTTTATTAAAGTAAAATATTTTATTAATTTTTATTTTAAAAGATATTTATTATAGTTTGATGAAATTATACAGTTAAAAAAATATTAATATGGTATTAAAATTAAATACACCTATTAATATTATAAAAAATAAAAAGAAATTAAAAAATAGTTATTATGAAAAAATTATTGTAATGTTTTCATGTCTATTACATATCTGAATTTAGCTTGTCCGCTTGTAAGTTTTTGATAAGCTTCATCTATTTTGTTAGCAGCGATAATCTCTGTTTCTGGGTATATTTTGTGTTTAAGAGAAAAATCAAGCATTTCTTGAGTTTCTTTTATTCCGCCAATCATAGAACCATAAACTTTTTTACCGCCAGAGAATATTAATCTTGCCAAATCTATGCTTTGTTTTAATTCAGCAGGAGGAAGTCCTACAATAGCCATCTCTCCGCCGTATTTTAATAAGTCAACATAATTATTAACATCATATCCTGTAGGAATTGTAGATATTATTAAATCAAAGCGAATAGGAATGTCTTTTGTAGAGGTAAATAAATCTTTTGCTCCCATCTCTAAAGCTTCTTTTTTCTTTTTGTCGTTACGAGCAAATACATAAACATCAGCACCCATATTAACAGCATATTTTACAGCCATAGAACCAAGTCCGCCGAAACCAGCAACACCTACAACATCACCTTTTTTAACGCCAGAAAATTTAAGAGGTGAGTATGTTGTAATACCGGCACATAAAAGCGGAGCAACTTTTTCCATTGGTGCATCTTTCGGCACTGTGATAGCAAACTTTTCGCTAACTACTATATTGTTTGAATATCCGCCGTAAGTAGGCTCATCATTGTGAAAATGGTCTTTACAGTCATAAGTAAGTACAGTAAGACCTCTTTCGCAGAATTGTTCATGACTTCTTTTGCAAGCTTCGCATTCTCCGCAAGAGTTTACCATACAGCCCACACCAGCATAATCACCAACTTTAAATTTTGTAACATTCTTTCCAACAGCTACCACCTTTCCAGCAATTTCATGACCCGGCACCATAGGATATATTCCCTCATGCCATTCACTTCTTGCAGAGTGTATATCACTATGGCATATTCCTGCATACATTATCTCTATTAAAATATCATTATCTCCCATAGAGTGCCTTGAAAACTCAAAAGGCTTAAATGTATCAGTTTTGCTATGAACAGCATATCCTTTAGCATTTATTCTCTTTCCAGAATTAGCTTCTTCCAAGTTTTTTTCTAATAACATGTATATATACTCCCCATTATTAAATATGTTTTATTATAGCATTTATTATAACATTGAAGTGCACTCTAATGTCAATATTTTTATATATTAAAATTTTTAAGTTTGTAAAAATTGATTTTTATTTTAATTATTTGCAGGGCTTTGCCCCCTGCGAAGCGTGCCCTTAGGGTAGCACCCCACTTCTTTTACGACCGAAGGAAGTGCCTGTGGTATTGGTATAAAAGAAGCAAAAGAACTGCATTTTTAATCTAAGTTTATGGTATTATTTTAATACATATTTTAGTACATGGAGTTAAAATATTTGCACTTTTTGCAACTTTTTGCGGCGGGAAAAAGTTGAATAAAAAATTCTGTAAAAAATATTTTTTTAAATTTTTTATTTGCGGGGACTAGCCCCCGCACCCCCAGTTCTTTTGTTGTCACAAAGAACCAAAAAGACTGCATTCTTTATAAATTAAAGCTTTATAATATGCTATATTATAAATATAATATAGTATATTTAATAAAAATTAAAAATTTTCAATATATATAAATTTTTAAATATTTTGACAATTTGGCTTTATTCAAGTATATTATTTTTAGTAATTTTTTAGGATAAATGTATGCATAAAATTAACGGTGTTCTATATAAACAAAATTGTTCATTAAAAAAATATAATACTTTTAGAGTAAATGCTAAAGCACTTCATTTTTATATGCCTGAAACTATTAATGGCTTTATAGATTTGATTAAATATTTAAATGATGCTGATAAAAGATATATTATTTTAGGCGGAGGGAGCAATGTACTTTTTTTGGATAAGGTAATAGAAGTTCCTATAATACATACTGGATTTTTTACAAGAATAGAGCAGACTAGCAATAATATTTTAGCTTATTCTGGGGCTAAAGTTATGGATGTTGTAAAGTATGCCTATAGAAATAGTTTTACGGGTTTAGAGTTTTTATATGGGCTTCCGGGAAGTATTGGCGGAGCAGCGTACATGAATGCTCGATGTTATGAACATTCTATATCAGAGTTTGTAGATAGTGTTGGTATTATAGATGACAATATTGAATATATGCATATAAAGGCAGATGAATGTAATTATGGTTATAAAAAAAGTATATTCCAAGATAAGAAATATATTATAATAGATGTGAGGCTAAAATTAAATAAAGGCTTAAAAAAAATAATTAAAAAAGATATGAATAAATATATAAGAGACAGAAAAAACAAAAATCAATATAAATATCCATCTGCAGGAAGCACTTTTTTGAATGATTATGAAACTAATATGATAGCAGGCAAAGTGATAGATTCACTTAATATGAGAAATACTAGGATAGGGGGAGCTATTGTTTCGCCTTATCATGCTAATTTTATTGTTAATTATAATAATGCTACGGGAAGAGATATTTTTGAATTAATGAAGAAGGTGAGAGAAGAAGTTTACACTAAAACAGGTATAAAGTTGAATGCTGAAGTGCGTATTATAGGAAATGATGAAAATGAAGTTTTTTGATAAAAATTTTGATAGCTATAATGAAAAGCATTTATATTATATTGATAATGCTATAGAAAAAGCTAAAGCACTTTATGACAGCTGTATATGCTGCGGGCATTTGTGCAAAACTAATAGAAACAATAAAAAAATAGGAAGATGTAAGATTTTTGAAGACACTAATAATATAAAAGTAGCCTCTCATACTTTGCATTTTGGTGAAGAGCCTATGCTTGTTGGAAATAATGGAAGCGGAACTGTGTTTTTTTCTAATTGTAATTTATCTTGTGTGTTTTGTCAGAATTATCAAATAAGCTCTGAAGGCATTGGGGAGATTATAGATTTAGATACATTGTCATCTTATTTTTTAGATTTAGAGCGAGAGGGTGCTAATAATATTAATCTTGTAAGTGCAACGCATGTAATTTATCCTGTATTAAAAGCCTTAAAAATTGCATTGCTAAGTGGTTTGAACTTGCCTATAGTTTATAATACAAATGGTTATGATACTAATGAATTATTAGATTGTTTGAATGGAATAGTTGATATTTATTTGCCTGATTTAAAATATTTTAATAATGAGAAGGCTATAAAATATTCTAAAGCTGAGAATTATTTTGATGTTGCAATTAATGCTATAACTACAATGAAAAATCAGGTTGGTGATTTAATTATAGATGAAAATGATATTGCCAAAAGCGGCATAATAATAAGGCATTTAATTTTGCCAAACAATGAATCTGATTCTTATGATATATTGATAGAATTAAAAGAGAGAGGATTTTTAAACAGTTATATTTCTTTAATGTCTCAGTATAGTCCGGAGTTTATGGCAAAAGATTATGATAATATTAACAGAAAACTATATATTAAAGAATATAATGAAGTATTAAACTTTGCATTAGATTTGGGATTTGAAAACATATTAGGGCAAGAGATTGAAAGCAGTGAAAATTATTTACCAGATTTTAGAAAAGATAAGCCATTTGAATAAAAAGAAATAAATGAATAAAAAATGGAGCGGGCGAACGGAATCGAACCGTCATCTTTAGATTGGAAGTCTAAGGTAATAACCATTATACGACGCCCGCAATTAAAGTTTAATTATTATAACATGCAGATAAAAAAAAGCAAGCTATTTATATTATTTTAGTAATATTTTGTTGATAATTTTACTAATTCGTTGTAATATGGTTTTACTGTTTAAGAATAATTTTAAATAACTGGGGAAAAAATGAAAAAGATAATATTAATTCTATCATTTATTTTAACTACAGTAGTTGCTTGTTCTAGCACACCTAAAGCGACTACTCCAGAAAATACATCTGGATTTAATACTCAATTAAACCTTCCAGATGGTGTTAGGGTGAGAGAAACTCCAAGGGGTAAAGTATTAGAGCTTTATGATCCTAAGGCTAAGAGTGATGTTGGTAAGCAGACAGGAATCTATGAAGTAAAATTCCAATTCGATAAAGCTGTAGAAATAGGAGAGTATAAACAAGCTTATAATTTGGTTTATACTATAATAAACAACAATCCTGAAATAAGAATTATGGTAGAAGGTAACTCTAGTAAAGAAGGTAAAGCTCCATACAATTACAATTTGTCTGTAAGAAGAGCTGATACTAGTTACAATTACTTAATAAAATTAGGTACTAAAAACAACAGACTTCTTAAAAATGCTTTTGGTGAGGGACTTCCTGAATATCCTACTTTAGAGGCTAATAGAAGAACTGAATTTATAGTAATAATGAATGAAGCGGATTTAAAAAAGTATAATGACTTTGCAAAAACTGTCGATGTTAATAAAGAAAATTAATATCTAAGGTTTTGGTAAAGATTATGAAAAAATTATTATTTATTTTTGCTTTATTTATTTTTATAATATCTTGCGGTACTACTCCAGAGATGGCACCTGTTGAAAATGCAGAGCCTGTTGTGTTAGCTGTAGAAGAAGAGCCTCAAGTTGTTGCTAATACTAATGAACTTTATTTGCCTCAAGGTACTTCTATTAGAGATACTCAAAGAGGAAGAGTGCTTGAAACTAATCCTAAAATAATATTTGGGTTTGCTAAAACTGATATGCCTGCAAATGCTAATGTTGCTTTTGCTAAAATAATAGAGTTTTTAGATAAGAACCCTAATGTGAGATTAGTAATAGAAGGACATACTAGCAATAAAGGAATAGCATATCCTTATAATTATAATTTATCTGCTAATAGGGTAAGAAGTGCGAGAGCTTATTTAGTTAATAATGGGGTTAATGCTGATAGATTAATTGAAAAACCGCTCGGCGAAGCTTTGCCTGAGTCTAATATTCAAGCTAATCTTAGAAGATATGAATTTGTAATTATTGAAAATCAAGCAGATATGGATAAATATAATGGTTTTGTATCTACTCTTGATGTGAGAAAGGAAACTGTATATACTGGAAATTAATTAATTTTTAGGTATATTATTAGAAAATTTAACCTCCTTCTTTCTGTAACAAGAAATTAGGAGGTTTTTTAAATAAAGGTATTATGTTTTATGAAACGATTTGTTATTTTGTTTTTATTGATTATTTCTTTTAACTTAATTGCACAAACTACAAATGAAGCTTTATCATCATCTACTAATGAAACTGCTGCCTCTAATGAAAGCTATCAAATAAATGATGAATTAATCAACACTTTCAAATACGGCACTACTTCTCAAAAAATATCAGCTATTTCAAGAATAAAAAAGACTAAAAACGAGAATGATATTTCTACTATGGTTGAATATTATCCTAATGAAAAAAATAATAAAATAAAAATAGAGATAATCAATTTCTTCAAACAAAATGTTAATGATAAAGGTAAAACTATAATAGATTATGCCATAGTAGATGAAGATGATAGTGTGAGAAAAGAAGCTTATTATTTATGTTCTATTTATCCTGATATAAAATATGAGGCAAATATTATGTCTTCTATTAGCAATGAATCTGGACTTATATTAGACAGTATGATAAATGCTTTGGGGGCTATTAAATCTACTTTAGCTTCAGACTATTTGGCTGAGAAATATACTAATGATGTGATTGGTTCAAGTACAAAGATAGAGATACTAAGATATTTCTCTGAGACTAAAGATAGTAAGGGTGAAGCTATTTGCAGGAATGTAGCACAAAATACAGGTGAGCCTTCTTTGGTTCGTTATATGGGAATAGTAGCAATGGGGGCTTATCCGAGTGCCGAAAATTATGAAATATTACAAAAAATCTTAAAAGAGGATTTACCTGAAGTTACTGCGAGGGTTATTTATATACTTCCAGAGTATAGTGCTTATGGGGATATTAAGACCAATATTGTTGAAGCTTGCAAAAATGACAGCGAATCTGTGAGGATATATGCTATTAAGGCTTTGGACAATTATAAAACAGAGCCGGAGATTCAGGAGCTTTTGCTTTATAGGCTTCAAAATGATAATTCTGAAAATATTACTCTTGAGGTGTTAAATCTTTATAGTGATTCTATGCCTACAGGAGAAATGTTTGATGCCATTAAAAAATTAGCGGACTCTTCTGCAAACAAGAAAATTAAAGATAAAGCAAAATCGATAGTAGAAGGCTCTAATAATACAACAGAGGCAACTACAGCTACTGCTTATTAATATTTATGATTTTGAAAGAAATTGTTAAAGAGTTAGAGATTATTTTATCGGATATTGCATTTTCTGGTATAGATAATATTGACAGTTCATTTGTAGAAAAAATAGAACTACTTGAAAAAAAAGCTATGGAAAATAAAATAACTAATCTTAGTAATTTATTAAATGATTTTATAAACTCAATTAAAGATTATAAATTAGAAGATTCGAGAGAGAATTTACAAAGAGTTTTTATAAATGTTTCAAAATTAGATTTTTACATAAAGAATGCATCATATTAAAAACTATTTAAATTTATTATTCTGGGGCTTTGCCCCAGCCCCCACTTCTTTTGGTGACCCAAAGAAGCCAAAAGGACTGCATTTTTTAAGCTCAAATATAAATATTGCTTAATACATTAGATATATATTGTATTATATTAATTATTATTTCTTAATAGTTTTGTTGCCTATAGTAGCTTTTTCTTCATTTTGTTTATTGTCTTCTTTTGCTGTCATCATAACAGAATTATTAACAACAGAATCAGCACCATTTCCATCATCTTCTGAAGGTCTTACTATTTGAGCTTTATCTACTAATGATGATTTAAATATTTTTGTAGCTTCATCTTCGCTTTGATTTTCCATAATTGCAGTAGTGGCAGCCGATTCTGAAGCCATTAAATCTCCGCTTGAGTGCACTATCATAACATCTTCTGGTCTAACTGTTATAAGTCCATTAGAAGTTCTAACAGCCAAAGCAACTCCAGTATCATTTTCCATAACCATCTCAACAGGTCCTAAAAATCTATTTCCAGCCTCGTCCATTACTTCAACACTCTTACCAAGCATAGAATAACCGCTTTGACTAGAATAAAATGTTTTCATAGATTCTAAGTTTTTATTAACTTCAGTCATTTGCTCTACAGAAGAAAACTGTGCAAGCTGTGCTATCATATCTCTGTTATCCATAGGAGACAATGGGTCTTGATGGCTCATTTGTACTGTTAATAGTTTTAAAAAGTCATCTTTGCCTAAAGAGTTTTTAGCAGGGTCTCTTTCAAAATTATGCTGCAAGTTAAAAGCTCCAACTTCTTGCTTTAATATTCTTATCTCCTTATCACTCATTCTTAATGCTTCTGCTGATATCATAATTTTTCATCTCCTAAGTTATTTTTTTATTTAATTATTTTTTATATTAATAAATTCAATTTTCTCTCTGGTACTATATTATAATTTTGTACGCTCACAACCTCTTCTTCTATATTGTCTGCTCCAAAACCATTTAAATTATTGTTGTTGCCTCCAAACTCAAACTCACCATTTTCATTAGGCATATCCTGTCTAAGCATTACATCAAAACCTTCTATGTTTATTCCTATTTCATTTAAAGAACTAATAACAGTGTCTAAGTTTTTTGTGAATATGTCTTTTATTTCTGCATTATCTACAAATATTTTTCCCACTAAATTGTTATCAGCGTCCATGCTTATTTTTAATCTTACCTTACCCAAATATTCAGGATTAAGAGACATTAAAACTTCACTCTTGCCATTATTAACAGCAACCTGTGCCTTCTCTACCAACTTAGACATCAAATCTTGAAATCTAATCATACTCTCAGCAATGTTGCTGGTATTTTGTGTTTTAGATACATTGTTGTAATGATTATATCCTTTTAAACTTGAAGAAGAATCTTTCATGTTAATGATTGTAAGTTCGCTTCCTTTTTCATCGGATATAGTGTTATTTAAATTGTTATTATTAGCGTTTTCTTTAGCTTCCTGCAATCTCATCTCTCTTTTATCAGCAACATTATCATCACTATTTATAAGAGTTTCTGTAGAATTATTAATCATTTCTCCATCGTTAGTTTCTTTTATTTTTATATCTTTTACATCTTGTACATCTGTTTTTTCTATATTATTTTTTTTATCTTCGATGATTATATTTTCTTTTATATTATCTTTATTATCATCTTCTACCAACTCAAATATTTCTGATAATTTTTCAATATTAACATTATCATTTTGATGAGATACAGCAATCTCTTCTAAACTCTCTAAAGCTATTATTAAATCAGTAATTTCTTTTTTATCTTTTTCATCTAATTCTTCTAAGTTAATATTTTTTAACTCTTCTTTTATATCTTCAATATCTTTAAGCAATGAAGATAATTTCTCTTCATTAAGAGTCTTATTATCAATATTTTTATCTATTTGTGCCTTTTTATCAGCCTTATAATTTTCTATTATGAGCTCTGCTTTATCAATTAATTTTTTTGCTTTCTCTTTAGAAGATATTAAATCTTTTTTGATTTCATTATTATCTATATTTTCTTTATTATCATTTTTATCTACTTTGTTATCTTCAATATTCTTTTCTGATACTTCTGCTTTTTTCTCATTTACACTTTCTTCTAACTCGCTATTTTTTACTTCATCTGCAGTATTGTTTTCAATGCTTTCTTTTTTTATATTTTCAGTATTGTCAGCATTTTGAGAGTTTTCATCTATTATATTATTTTTATATAAACTATCTTGATAATCTTCTTCTTTTTCTATAGATTTGTTTGTAACACTTTGAGAATAAATTTCTTCGCTATTTTGTGCTTCATCTAACATTTTAGCAAAACTATTATTATCATCATATAGATTATAAATTGTATTATTGTTATTAGCAGATATATTGCTGTCATTAAAAGATAATACATTGCTAACTGAGTTTATCATAAACATAACCTCTTAAAAAATAAAAATCATATCACTTACTATAGTCGGAAATATGGAAATTTGCTTTATAAAAAAATGCTATGCAAAAAATAATTTAAATAGAGTTTTTATAAAAAATTATTGAAATATATGTGCTGTTTGAGATATTATATTTGTGCCTGTTTCAAATACTAAGAAAGGAAATTTACCCATAATTCCTGCTACTATATTTGAAGGGGGCATAGTTGATAATCTATTATATTCATTTACGTGACTATTATATGCTTCTATTGCTTTTCTCTCTTCTTGTATTATTGGTCTTATTACTCTTAAAGCCTCAATATAAAATTGATTTGTTCTTAAAACAGGATAATTCCTTGCTGTATAATCTATTTTATTGATATTTTCTTGTATTCTTGCTTGAATATATTGAAACTCTTGAAAGGTTAGAGGTTTTTCTATTAATTTATCATCTATATCTATTTTGCTTAATCTCGTTATATAATTACTTAATGAAGAGATTGTGTATGTATCTAATCTTGGTATTTTTGAAACGGCATTATAATATTGTATAGAAGCTTGTCTTTTTTTAGAATAAATATCTAATATATTATTTAAATATTCTCTTGATAATTTTTCTTCAGTGAGAATAGATTTTTTTATAGAAGTAGTTGTTACTATCATAAATATACTAATAGCTACAACATTAACTATTATAAATATTATAGCTACAATAGAACCCTTCATTATTTTTTCCTTAAATATTTTTTGTTCAAACAATATAACAATTATATATAAATAAAAGTAAATTGTCAAAAATAATATATGCTACCTTTTTGAAGTTGATTTTATCACTTCTATATCACTGGATATATCTATAACATTATTGTTGTATATTGTGTTTAATACGTTTTTTAAGTTTTCTTTTATCGCTATAATAGAATCCATTATATCATTTTTTAATTTTGTATTGTCTTGTTCTATTTTTGAGTTTTCTAAATCTATATATGTGTTTATTATTTTTACTATTGTAGGTATATTATATTCCAAAAGTTTTTCTAATTCTTTTATTGCTATTTTATTACTAGCTGTATCTTTTACAGATATATCTATTATATTTTTATAAAGTTCATTTAATTCTTTGATATTTTCTTTTATTTTATCATCTTTAATTTTTATTGATGCAGTATTTATGAGTTTATTATATTTGAGAGCACTATTAATAATATCATATCCTTCGTAATTATTATTATAAGTTAATTCTATTCTATTATATTTATCATCAAATTCTTCTTCTGTCATAAATGTAAACTTTAATAAATCTATCACACAAAGAATCGTAGGTATAAAAGTCCAGAAAAATAAAACATGCAATACACCTCTTTTGGTTTGTCCAAGATAGAATTTTTGTATGCCAATACCGCCAAGCATTATAGATAATGCAGAATATACTATAGCGTATGCTCTTTTTTTCATTTTATTATTTTACCATAATTTATATTTTTTAAGAGAATGATTTATATTTATTTATGTTAAATTTTGTTACTCTTTTATAACCAGTGATAATTCTAAATATTCCATAAAAAAATCCTAATCCATAAAACATATGGGTGATAAAAAACATAAAAGGGTATATAAATATTCCTAAAAATTTATTTATAATTCCTTTGTCTTTTATAGATTTTATTACTCCTGCTAAAATAGTAGCTGTCAAATATATTATAGCCGGAATAAAATATATAGCTATGTAATTAATTTTTGTATATAAGTAAATTGCTAATACTATTGGCAGTGATAATATATAAATACTAAAAAAAGCAGGCAATGTAAATATTAGATTTTTTTTATTAAAGTTTTTATAAAGCTGTTCAAATCTTCCTCTTCCATAGTTAAGGAGCATTTTTATATATGCTTTTAAATTTGCTCTTGGAGGTCTTCTTACTATTATTTCAGGGTCATACATTAATTTGTATCCAAGAGAAAGTATTTTATCAATTAATGCATTTTCTTCGTTTGGGTATAAACTCTCATCAAAAAGCCCCGCTTCAAATATCACATCTTTTCGCACAAACAAATTACAAAGTATTACATCTCTGTCTGTTCCTTCTCTATATGTGGAAGAGTTTTTACTGTATCTGTTTGCTATAGGTCCTACTGCATAATAAGAACGCATACAAGAATCAATATATCTTTCTTTTACATTTGAAATAATATGAATAGCAGGTCCTCCGACAATTGCTACTTTTTCATTGCTTTCAAATATTTCTACAGCTCTTTTTATATTAAGGGGGTCTACAAGCGAATCATTATCTATAAAATATATGATATCTCCTGAAGCTTTTTTTAAACATTCATTTCTCTGCACGGTAGGGTGAGTACCTTCAGCTTGAAATATTTCTATATTATTTTTATTATAATCAGATAGATAAATTCCAACTAAGGTACTTTCTATATTTTCACCTATTCTATGAGGAATAATTATAGTTACTTTTAATGACACTTATATTTACATCCCAATGTTTCTAAAATAAGCAGTTCTTAAATTAGCAGCCATCTCTTCAGGACTAGTAGGGTTGCAAGGAGCCCAAGCACCTGTTTCTGATGAAGCATTGAATTTTTGTTTTTCTTTACTTCTCATAGGCGGGAAGAACTCTATATGATAACGCCATATATCATTATAATTAAATCCATCATTCACAGGAGCACTATACATACACATCATATAAGGAAACTTCATATCAAATAGTGTGTCTAATGTAGTAGTAGCTTTTTTCAAAGTATCGGCTAAAGCTAAAGATTCTTTTTCATTAAAATCATTTATTGCTATAACATTTCTCTTAGGCATAATCATAATACCATAAGGATATTCAGAAGCAAAAGGAAGAAAGCATACAAAATTATCATTTTCAAATATTATTCTTCTTCCATCTTCAATTTCCTGTTCAAGCATATCAGCAAATAGGTTTTTATTTTTTACATTATAATAGCTTGAAGCCATATCAATTTTTCTTTTAATTCTTAACGGTATCCAACTATAACCATATATCTGACCATGAGGATGCGGCATAGTAACACCAACTACCTCTCCTTTATTTTCAAAAGGCATGATATATTTTATTTTTTTATTCTCAGCTATTTTAACCATTCTCTCCTGCCATAATTTCACAAGCTTTAATATATGCTCAACAGGCAATTCTGGAAGTGTAGTGTTGTGATCTGAAGAATATAATATTACTTCACATTTTCCTATAGAAGGTGCAGTTCTAAATAGTTTACCATTGTCAACATCATCTGGATAAGGCGGCTCAAAAGATAAAGCAGGAAAGTCATTATCATAACAGAGAACATCATAACTATCCGGTACTTTACCGCTTCCCGGACAAAAAGGACAATAGTCTTTAGGCATTTGCGGACGTGCCTGCCTATGACTTGCTATCATAACATAGTCTCCAAGTAAAGGATTATAACGTAATTCTGCCATAATTAATATACTCCTGATGATTTTTTATATTTCGCATTAATTATATATCTATTTTGTATAATAATCAAATATTTTATAATTTATTTTTTATAATCATTATGTTATAATGGCGGCTATAAATACTGAGGGTTAATTATGAGAATTATAATAATATCTATTTTGTTGTTTTTACAAATATTTTTTGTTGTTTTTGCTGATACCACTGTAGATTTTAGGCTATTTACAAGCTCTTATGCATATAATGGTGAAAATACATATTGGCAAGAAACGAGAACAACTTTGACTTATTTTGAAAACTTTACAGAGGGAGCTTTTGATATAAAGTTTAATGAGCTTATCACTTTGAGTGTTGGTGCTTCTGTGTTTTTTCCATTTACATTCGAGTTTCCTCAAGGTATAAGGGTTTTTCCTATAGTTACAACCCAATTGTCTAATGAATATATTGCATTAAGAATAGGCACAATGAAGGGTGGGCATAATTTACCTGCACCTATAAGAGACCCTTTAATGGATATGACGCCTGTTGTTCGTTCTACACCGGATAATACTTTGATAGCAAAGGGACCAGAAGAGTATAAATATAATGAACCTTTTACACATGGATTTTATGAATATGGAGCATCGTTTGAATGGTTTAAGGGCGGAAAAGGTGAAATATATATGAATTGGCAGATACAGCATAATGCTAAACATAGAGAAAGGTTTGATGTTGGGCTTACTTATGCTTTAGATTTTCTTCATAATATAGCAACTCCTTATTTTGGCGTTCATTATTGGCATAATGGGGGGCATGAATATCCTTTTGTGGAGGGCAGTCCTGCTATAACAGAAAATTATGTAGGTGCTATTGGTATTAATAGCGAATATTTATCAATTCTTTATATGGCTTCTTATAATTTGGTTGACAGAGATAATATTGCAGGACAATTTGGACATGCTATATTTTTGAGGGGTAATATAGATGTTATGACTTGGTTTAAGATAGAGCCTATAGTATTTGTTTCGGGTTGGTATATCAATAAAAATCATAAATTTATAAGCGTAGAGGGAGACCCTTTCTATAGAGTGCCGTTTTATTTTGGTTTGAATATCACTAAAGATTTTGTATTTGATAATGGAATAGTATTGAGTTTAGGGTTTGTTAATGGATTATTTTTAACAGAAGAAAATAAAGTCGGTATAAGGTATGATCAAACATTGAAATTTGATTTTACGTATTTAGTTCCTATAAAGCAATAAATATTTTATGTTTATTTATTTAACTATTTTTTATGATACATGTTTTAAAATGCATGTATTTTCTATGATACAATGATTTTTTATATAAGTAATAATTATGTTAAAAAAACTATCTTTATTAATCTCACTAATGTTTATGTTTTTTAGCTTTGCCAATGCACAAACAGCAAAGTCTACATTAGACGGTATGATGCAGTCTTATAATGGAGAAATGAATGCTTCAGCTATGTATGCAGCGTTTGCTAAGAAATCACAAAATAAGAGCGTATTAACTATGTTTAAAGCTGCTTCTGCTGCTGAGGCTATACATGCTAAACTTTTAAATGATATGGCTATGTCAAAGAAGTTAACTACGAAAGCTTTAACAGCTAAAATTAATACTGTAAAAACATCTACAGATAATGAACATTTAAAAGCTGGTATAAAAGGTGAAACTTATGAATATACTAAAATGTATCCTGCTTTTAGTAAAGTAGCTGCTGCTGAGGGCAATAATGATGTTGCTAATTTAATGGATATGATAGCAAGTGTTGAGAAAACTCATGCTCAGTTATATGATAAAACTATGAAAGATTTGGCTGCTGGAGAGGGTTTGCCTGAAGGTTATTATGTATGCCCTGTTTGCGGTTATATAGAAAAAGGAACTTCTCCAGATACATGTCCTATTTGTAATGCTGCTGGAAGTTCTTTTCAGGCTTTTTTGAGTTAAAATTATAGATTTTTGTAAATAGGCACTTGATAGTATTATTGCTGTCGGTGCCTTTTTTGTTTTATATTATTATTAATGAATAAGCATATTATTTTTTGCCAAATAAATAGAAAAGTTAATATATTACAAGATATTTTATTAATTTATTATTGTGTTTATAAAAATAATAAAATCTAATGTTAAAATTAGTTAAACAGCTAAAAATTATATATTATTTTCAATTGACAAATTGTCATATTTTATTATAATCACTATATGATTATTGATTTTGCTGTAAACAAATTGATAGTGGTCTTTTCTTACTTATCCAAAAAATATACAAGACATATAATATAATCTTTAAATTCTATAGGCTATAGAATTCGTTTCTATTTTAAAAAAATATATTAGGAGTATATACTATGTCTAATAATTATTTGCCGGAAATTTTTGAAACTTTTAATGATGCCCGCAAAAAAGGCTTTATCACTATGAAAGAAGAGAAGGATAAGGGTAGAAATGTGGTTGGTACTTTTTGTACATACACGCCAAGAGAGGTGATATATGCGGCTGATGCTATAGCTGTGTCATTATGTTCTACAAGTGATGAAACTATACCTGAGGCTGAGAAGTATTTGCCTAAGAACTTATGTCCATTAATAAAATCAAGTTATGGTTTTGCTGTTACAGATAAATGTCCTTATATGTATTTTTCAGATATTATAGTAGGGGAGACTACTTGCGACGGAAAGAAAAAGATGTATGAGCTTTTGGGAGAGATAAAAGATACACATGTTATGCAGCTGCCGCATTCAAAAAATGAATTTGCTTTTGCTCTTTGGAAAAATGAGATTAAAGAACTTATAAAAAAATTAGAAGAAAAATTTAATGTAAAAATTACAGAAGATAAGTTGAAAGAGGCTATAAAGTTATGCAATGAAGAGAGAAAAGTAATAAGAGAGTTTTTTAATTTAGGTAAATTGGTGCCGTCTCCTATAAAGGGAAGCGATATGCATGAAGCTTTGCAATCATCTAATTATAAATTTGACAGAAAGCTTTATATAGAAGAGATAAAAAATTTAGTTGATACTTTTAGTGATAAATATAAAAAAGGTGAATCTCCGTTTAATAAGAACACTCCGAGGATACTTATTACAGGCTGTCCTACTGGCGGGCTTGTAGAAAAGATAGTAAAACAGCTTGAAGAGGTTGGCTCTAATGTTGTATGTTTTGAAAGCTGTGTGGGTACAAAGAATTTTGAAATGCTTGTTGATGAGAATAAAGAACCTATAGAGGCTATTGCTGAGAGATATTTAAATATACCTTGTTCTGTTATGAGCCCTAACAATGAAAGAATGGAGATTATAAAAAAATATATTGATGAATATAAAATAGATGGTGTGGTGGATGTTACTTTGAGTGCTTGTCATACTTATGCTGTAGAAGGCGAAAAGATTAGACGAACTGTAGAAGAGTGCGGAAAGTCATATTTGCAAATAGAGACTAATTATTCAAACAGCGATACTGCTCAGCTTAGAACGAGGTTAGAAGCTTTTGTTGAGATGCTTTAAATATATTATTTTTTAATAAACTTTTTATAATATTTAGTTATGGAATTAAGAATGATATATTTTGACAATGCTGCTACAACATTAAAAAAGCCTGACACTGTTGCTAAAGCGGTTTTTGATGCTATAAATAGTTTTGCAAATGCTTCGAGGGGTTCTTATGAGTCATCATTAAATAGTGAAAGAGTGATACTCGATACGAGAGAGAGAATAGTTAAACTTTTTAATGGATATAGCCCTAATTATGCTGCATTTACAAGCAATTCTACAGAGGCATTAAACACAGCAATAAAAGGCATATTAAATAAAAATAGTCATGTTATAACCACGTCTCTTGAACATAACAGTGTTTTAAGACCTCTCTATGAAATGGAAACTTTAGGAGCAGAGCTTACAATAATAAAAGCAAATAACAAAGGTGAATTAAATTATAACGATATAGAAAAAAGCATAAAACCAAACACTAAATCAATTATTTGTACACATGCTTCTAATGTTATAGGTGATATTTTGGATATTGAGTTTATTGGAAATTTATGCACTAAACATAATATATTATTTATACTTGATGCTTCACAAACAGCAGGGAGTATTGATATAGATATGAAGAAAAATAATATAGATGTGGTATGCTTTACAGGGCATAAAGGTTTGATGGGACCTCAGGGAACAGGCGGCTTATGCATAAAAAAGGGTTTGGATATTAAGCCATTAAAAACAGGAGGCTCTGGAATAAAAACCTATTCAAAGACTCACCCAGAAAATATGCCTACAAGACTTGAAGCTGGTACATTAAATAGCCATTCTATAGCTGGGCTTAATGCTGCTTTAGAGTTTATAGAAAAAGAAACTGTAGAAAAAATTAGAAATAAAGAAAGAGAGTTAGCTGATTGCTTTTATGATGGTGTAAAAAACATAGAAAATATAAAACTTTATGGAAATTATAATACAAAAAAAAGAACTTCTATAGTTGCTTTAAATATTGAAGATGCAGATTCGGCAAAAGTGTCTGATATATTATCAAGCAAATATAACATAGCAACGAGGTCTGGAGGGCATTGTGCACCGCTCATGCATGAGGCTTTAGGTACTGTTAAACAGGGAATTGTGAGATTTAGCTTTTCTTATTTTAATACATTTGAAGAGATAGAAAAAGGAATTGACGCTGTGAGGGAGATAAGTAAAAGTTTATAAGTTGTATAATAAAAATTGTTAAATAAAATTAAAAAAATTAAAAAGAGAAATTAATTAAAGGAAAAACAAAAATGTATTATGTTGGCATAGATATAGGTTCAACTGCTTCTAAAGTAGCTGTTTATGATGATAAAATAAATGATTTTGTAGAATTATTTATGATTCCTACGGGCTGGTCTGGAGTGGAAGCTTCTTCACAAATATTAAAAATGCTTGAAGAGAAAAACATAAAAAAAGAGGATTCCTATTTTGTTGGCACTGGTTATGGAAGGGTTGCAATAGAATATGCTGATAAAACCATAACAGAGATTACTTGTCATGCTAAAGGGGCTAACTTTTTATTTTCAAATTTAGACGGCACATTGATTGACATAGGAGGTCAGGACACTAAAATAATAAGCATAAAAAACGGCAAAGTTGATAATTTTATTATGAATGATAAATGTTCTGCCGGCACTGGTAGATTTATAGAGTTAATGGCTAATTCTTTGGGTTGTTCTATATCAACACTTCTTGAAGAGGCTCAAAAATGTGAAAGCACTGATGTTGTAATAAGTTCTATGTGTACTGTATTTGCTGAAACTGAGGTTATAGGTCTTAAAGCAAGCGGAAAAGAAAAAAATGAGATTGCTTATGCTATAGTAAACTCTGTTGCAAATAAAGTATCTTCATTATGCGGAAAGTTTAAAGATAATACTTATTTTCTAACGGGCGGCTTATGCATGTTTGATTATTTAGTTAAAGTGTTAGAAAAAGCCTTAGGCGGAAAAGTGATAACCGATAAGAGAGGACAGTATGCCGGTGCTATTGGGGCTGCTATTATAGGTTTTGAAAAAAAATCTAATAACACAGTAAATAACAATACAAAAAATAATATAGCAGAAAATAATAACAATAAAGAAAAGATATTAATAATAACATTTAATACCACAACAGATGTTATGAGAGCCGAAAAGACTTTTAAAAATGTTATGTCTCAAACTAATGAAGCATTGGGAAAAATAGTATCTATACCAAGTGAAATATCTGCCGGATGCGGCATGTGTTGGGAGAGTGAAGTTGATTTTGAAGAGAAGTTAATTAATATATTAAAAGAAAATGATATAGAATATGATAATTGCTATAAGATAGAAAAGTAGTTTTAATATATACTGAATTTTTTAGTTATTTGCAGGGCTTTGACCTTAACGAAGTACACACCGTGCAGCACCCCAGTTCTTTTGCCGATAGGCACCTACTCGGTATTGGTATAAAAGAACCTTATATCCTTCAGATACGCTTCGCGAAGAACTGCATTTTTATTATAAATTTTATAATTTAATTGTACATTAAAAGGCACTCCCCCGCACTTCTAAGAAGTTATAATTAAAGCATAACATTACAGTGCGGCAAGGTGGTACAGCTCGTACGCGGGAAAAAGAACAATAAAAAAATTATAGAATATTATTGTTTCAATATATTGTAAAAAATTTTAATATAAAAAAGCAGCTATTAAAAAATAATAACTGCTATTAATTTATAGTTTTTTAGTTACAATCAATATCTACATAGTTGCCCAATTTAAAATGATTAGTAAAATCTGCATATTTGTCTAAAGTTTTTCTTTTTATAAATTTTCCATGTCCTTTAGTGCCTACAAATTTATTGTCTTTACATACAATTTTTCCTCTTGATATAACTGTATCAATAGAACATAAAAGCTCAATTCCTTCATAAGCAGTATAATCACAAGCTCCATGCATATTTGTTTTTGTTATAACAGATTTTTTATTAGGGTCTATTATAGTGATATCAGCATCTGCATTTGGAATAATAGCACCTTTTTCCGGGTATAGTCCATATATTAAAGCAGGGTTATAGCATAAAGTTTCTACAAATTTATTAATGCTTATTTTCCCTTTCATAACACCTTCAGAGAAGATTAAAGGATATCTCTCCTCAACTCCGCCTGCACCATTAGGGCATTTAGTAAAATTATCTTTTCCTTTTATTTTATCTGTTTCATAATTGAAAGGACAATGGTCTGTTGCTATTACCTGAATATGTCCGTCTGCAATAGCTTTCCATAATCTGTTGCAGTCTTCTTGTTTTCTTAGTGGAGGAGACATTACAAATTTAAGACCGTCTTCTCTGTCATATTCTTTATCAGTTAAAACTAAATATTGAGGACAAGTTTCTGAAAAAATATTTTTGTGCCCCAAAGCTCTTGCACTAACTATTTCATCAACACTTTTTGCTGCAGAAGTATGAACTATATACACAGGAGCATTTCCAGCTATAACTGATAAATGTATAATCCTATTAACTGCCTCTGCTTCTGCTTCAGGAGGTCTGCTTATAGGGTGATAATGTGCAGAAGTTTTTCCCTCTTCAACAAATTTCTTTTTTAAATATTCTACTACATAATGGTTTTCAGCATGAAAAGCAGAAACTCCATTAAGCTCTTTCATTTTTTTAAGCACACGTACAACATTATCATCTTCTATTTTGTAATTGTAAGTTAAATATAATTTTGTACTTTGTAAGCCTTCATCTTTTGCTAATACTTCAAGACCTTTTAAAACATCTTCATCAACATGCTGTAAAACACCATGAAAGCTATAATCAATAACAGCTTTTTTGTCAGCAAGAGTATGATAATATTTCAATTGATGAAACACATCGCAGTCTTTAGGGCCAAACCCCATATGATCAACTATAGTGGTAGTTCCCCCACAAGCAGCAGCAACAGTGCCTGTATAAAAATCATCAACAGCACGTCCAATTCCTACATCTATATCCATATGCGTATGAACATCAATTCCTCCGGGCATTACATATTTGTCTGAAGCATCAATTATTTCTGCCCCGTCGCATTTTAAATCAGCACCTATTTTAGATATCTTTTCATCTTCTATTAATACATCAGCTTTATAAATCTCTGAAGCATTAACTATAGTACCATTTTTTATAATAGTCTTCATAGCACTTTCCTATATTAATAAAATAACAATTTAATTATACTAAAAATTTTAGTAATATCAATTTATAAATTTATATAATTTTTTTGTAACTAATACTAAATATTATATATAATTATTGTTACTATTAGTATATATAAAAAATATTTTAAAATTTATGTTTAGGTTTTATATGTTTTTATTGTGATATTATGTAAACTAATATTCTTGTTTATTTCTATTTATTTAAATTATAATAAAAAAATATTAAATAAAATGAACATTCTAAACAAAAATTTATAAAGTTATCTTGTTTTATTTATATACAATGATACAATAATATGAATTAATATAAAATTTTGATATTGTGGAGTTATGTATGAAAAAAATACTAATTACAATTATTTCTATCTTTTCTTTATCTGCGTGTCTTTTTCCTTTAAGTTCTTTTGATTTATTATTGTCTGTACCTGTTGGTGCAAGTTTCCCTAGTTTTCAAAATAATGATAAAAATTTAAATAATGGCATAAATTATCGTCCAGAAACAGCTGTTGAAATAGGTGTATTATTAAAACCTAAATTTAATTTTGAAATTACAAATGAGCATATAATATCTGCTGGAATTGAATTGGGATATTATAGAGATACTTTTCAGTTTGATTATGATTATAATAATATCACAATTTCTCAAGGAAATAATGGAGAAACTGTAAAAGCTAATAGTCAAATAATACATGTATTTGACAGTTTTAATATAGGAGGCACTTTTGAATATCAATATTTGAATTTCTTCTGCGGTGTTGGAGTTGGGTTTAAAATTCCTTTAGCAGGTGCTTATTGGTATGAAGAGACAGAGAAAAGATTGAGTTTAGGTCTTTTATATGGGGCTTATAAAAATGCATTTTTATTTATACCATATACAAAAATATTTGCAGGTCTTGATATTGGTATAATAAATATAAGTGCTTATCTTAATTTTGATTTGCCTTATATAGAAACAAGAGGCGAGCTTACTGTAGATTCAGGAACTTATTCATCTGCAAGCGGTAAATTATCTTCTGTAGATTTGGGGGTTCAAATATCTTTAGATTTAAATTTGTTTAATAATACTAAATATTAAATTTATTTTTATAAATAAGAGCCTATAATTATATGGGTTCTTATTGCACAGGTTCCAAACATATTGCAGTTAGGAATTCCTTAATTTCTTAAAGTATATCATAGGCGTATCATAATTTAA
>NZ_CAKVGN010000045.1 GCF_934747485.1 uncultured Brachyspira sp.
GTTAATTAAATTATAAGGAATACCTGCTTTTTTTAAACTAAAAAACGTGCAATATGTATGGCTCCTAAACAATTTTTTTAAATTTGTTATATATACACCGCACGTTTTAATAGTTATAATTTTATAATTATATAAAAAATAGAAATTCATTTATGTTTTTTATTTCTATTAACGTGCGTTATAAATTAAACTTTAAATTTATTTTTGAGTGCATCAAGAAATATTTTGGAAGCTCTTGAAAACTCTTGATTCTTCTTCCATACAATATTAAGCCCTGATTCTAATTTCGGCTTTAAAGGTATAAAACAAATATTTTCATTATGCATATTGTCTATTAACTTATCCAAACATAAAGCATACCCCATACCTTCTCTCACCATAATCAAAGCATTATAAATTAAGTTATAAGTAGCTGTTATATTAAGCTTATCAAAAGTGTCTGAAAACCACCTTGAAAAATCATTGTCCTCTATTTCTGTTTCCATTACCTGCCTTGAAATTATTAAAGGAATATTTAATAAATCTTTTTTTGTTATATTTTTATTTCTTGAAAGGGAAGAATCTTTTCTCATAATTAGTCCCCAAGTATCTTTAGCAGGCATTTTTAAATAATCATATTTAGATAAATCAGCAGGGTCAATTAATAATCCAAAATCGAGTAATCCCTTATCAAGCTTTTCTGTAATATCTTGAAAATTGCCGCTGTAAATATTATATTTTATATGAGGGTAGTCTTTTTGAACATCTTTCATAACAGAAGCTACTAAGCTCATAGACCAACTCTCGCCCGCACCAATAAATATATCTCCAGCTATAACCTCATCAGTAAAATTAAATTCTGCTCTTGCTTTTTCTATCATATCGATGATTTCTTCTGCTCTTTTTTTTAATAAAATTCCTTCAGGTGTGAGAACTATATTACTATGCCTTCTCTCAAAAAGCTTATGACCAATATCTCTTTCAAGCATATTTATCTGTCTTGATAAATTCGGCTGAGTGAGATTAAGATATTTAGCTGCTTTTGTAATATTACCCTCCCTCACCGTTATTAAAAAATATTTTAATGCCCTAATTTCCATAATATTACCCTAAAATATAATTATGCTTTTTAAGTATCAGACAATACAAACTATAACTTATTACATTCTACAAATATATCAATATTAGTCAATAATTTAATAGTAGATATATAAGCAGTATTATAATTCTTTAATAATAAATTAACCTTGATTTTTATATTATTACATAATATATTTTTGCAAATTATTTTGAGGATTATAAATATGTCTGTAATAAAAGATTTAAAAAGTAAGTTACTTATTATGATACTAATTAGTTTAATCATAGGTGCTGTACTTGGAATGCTTGCTTCTGCATATGCTTCAGAAGAAACATTAAAAACATTAATTTCAATATCAGACCCTATAGGCAATATTTTTATAAGGCTTTTAAAAATGATAGTAATGCCTGTAATTATTTTTACTTTAATAAGCGGAGTTTCAAGCATATCACCAAAGCATCTTGGCATAGTTGGTATTGTCATACTTATTTTTTATATGATAACTTCTGTAATATCTTCTGTTTTTGGTCTTGCTGTTGGTAATTTATTAAAACCTGGTTTGGATTTAGATTTAAATATGGCTATGGCTACCACAAAAGAGTTTGTAAAACCCAATTTTATAGATACTTTGCTTTCAACTATACCAACCAACCCTTTTTCATCTTTTGCTAAAAATGACGGAGATGTACTTCCTACAATATTCTTCTCTATATTTTTTGGAATTTCATTGGCATTTTGCAGAGATAATGAAAATACAAAAAATAGTGCAGATATTGTATATAAGTTTTTTGACGGCTGTACAAATATTATAATAAAAATAGTTGGCTGGATTATGTTTTATGCTCCTATAGGGGTTTTTGCTTTAATATTTACAGTATTTGCTAAAAATGGTCCTGAATCTTTTAAATCATTATTAAAAGTTACATATACTATATATATCGCTTTTGCTATTCAGCTTATCATTGTTTACAGCATAATCAATCTTATATTTGGAATTAACCCTAAGAAATTTTTGGTAAAGATTTTTGAACCATTGTTTACTGCATTTGTTACACGTTCTTCCGGCGGTACATTGCCTATATCTATGAAAGTAGCTGATGAAAAGATGGGAATTAATCAAGGTATTTATAGTTTTACTTTACCTCTTGGTGCCACTATCAATATGAACGGTACTGCTATATATTTGGGAATATGTTCTATATTTATATCAAATGCTACAGGCAATGCATTAGGTTTTAATGCTCAGTTAACTGTTGTTGTGGTATCTGTGCTTGCTGCTGTTGGTACTGCAGGAGTTCCGGGTGCTGGTTCTATTATGCTTCTTATGGTGCTTAATTCTATTGGTCTTGATATTAACTCTGATGTAAATGTTGCGGCTGCTTATGGTATGATACTTGGAATAGATGCTATACTTGATATGGGAAGAACTGCTCTTAACATATCCGGAGATTTATGCGGAACTGCAGTGGTTGCTAAACTTACTAAACAGATGGATATGAACAAGTGGAAAGATTAAATATATTTTAGTTTATAAAAAAACGTTGATAATAAAAAAGGCTTTTAGCCGAGAAATCTCTAAAAGCCTTACAATAAAATAAAAAATACCTCTATTCTAAATTTTCCCCATTACTATCTATAACTTTTTTATACCAGAAGAATGATTTTTTCTTACTTCTTTTTAAAGTACCATTTCCAAAATCATCTCTGTCTACATATATAAAGCCGTATCTTTTAGACATTTCACCGGTACCAGCAGAAACCAAATCTATAGGTCCCCAAGTAGTATATCCTATCAAATCAACACCATCAATTTCAACAGCATCTTTCATATTTTTTATATGCTCTCTTAAATAGTCTATTCTATAATCATCTTCCACATAACCATTTTCATCAGGCTTATCATGAGCACCAAGTCCATTTTCTACTATAAACATAGGCTTTTGATATCTGTCATAAATATCATTTAAAGTAACTCTTATTCCAAGCGGATCAACAGTCCAACCCCATTCAGTTTGTTTTAATGCAGGGTTTTTAATATCTCTTTCTAAAGCATCTTTTGTTTCTACATGCACCGTCTTATCCACAGTAACACATCTTGTTGTATAATAAGAGAAAGAAATAAAATCAACAGTATATTTAGCTAATAAGTCTAAATCTTCTTTTTCCATTTTGATATTTAACTTTTCTCTTTCAAATTTTTTCAAAGCATAATTAGGATATTTTCCTCTTGATTGCACATCAACAAAGAAATAAGATTCATTATTTTTTTGCTGAGCAGCTAATACATCTTCCGGCTTTGAAGAATAAGGATAACAAGTTCCAGCAGCAAGCATACATCCCACTTTATTGTTTGGGTCTACCTCATGAGCTATTTTTGTAGCCAATGCACTTGCAACCAATTCATGATGAGCTGCCTGATATTTCATTTCTTCTTCATTTTCACCCTCTTCAAAATAAAGTCCAGCTCCCATAAAAGGCAAATGCAAAATCATATTTATTTCATTGAATGTAAGCCAATATTCTACTAAACCTTTATATCTGTTAAATATAGCATTACAAAGATTTTCATAGAATTTTATCATTATTCTATTTTTCCAACCGCCGTATTTTGTAATTAAATGCATAGGGCAATCAAAGTGCGTAATAGTAACTAAAGGTTTTATATTATATTTTAAACACTCTTTAAATACATCTTCATAAAATTTTAAGCCCTCTTCATTAGGTTTATCTTCATCACCCTTAGGAAATATTCTGCTCCAAGCAATAGACATACGATAAACACTAAAACCCATCTCGGCAAATAATTTTATATCTTCTTTATAATGAGTATACATCTCAATAGCATCTTTTGAAGGATAATAATGATCCTTGTCAAAATCAAACATTTTCATTTTACCGCTAATAACAGCAGTTCTATCTTTACCATGCGGAGCAACATCAACATTAGCCAAACCTCTTCCGCCTTTATCAAAGCCGCCTTCACATTGATTTGCTGCGGTAGCTCCTCCCCATAAAAAACCTTTTTTAAATGGCATAAATAAACCCCTTATATTAAAAACTAAGATTAAAATAATGTAAAAAGCATAAAAACTCAAACAATATTTTTTCCATATTAATCTGGTAATTAATTAATAAGAGTTTAATTGACTTGATTTAAAATTATTTCTATACTAGTTCCCAATAGTAACAATAATATTATTTTAATAAATTTTTTTGATACAAGGAGATTTTTTATGACTTTCAAAGAAAAAGCTGCAGATTTTATGGAAAATAAATTCTTGCCAAAAATGGTACAAATAGCCTCAAATAAATATTTGGTTGCTATTAAAGATGGTTTTGTATTTACAACACCTTTTATTATAGTGGGTTCATTCGTTTTGCTGCTTTTTAATTTACCGCTTCAAGACCCTAACAATTTCTTATATTTTGAACCTTATGGCGTTTTTGTAAAAAGATTTCAAACAGAGTTTATACAAATATATAATTGTACTATGGGAATGATGGCTTTATTCGGAGCTTTTGGTATAGGATATTCATTCGCTGGTCATTATAATATGGATAAACCAACTTGCGGTTTTGTCTCTTTGTATGCTTTTTTACTTTTATCAGCTAAATCAATAACTGCTACTATGATAGGAAGTGCTGCTTCATTACTTCATGTTACCGAAAACACAAATATTGCTATAGTAGATGCAAGATATTTAGATGCTAAAGGATTATTTATTGCTATTATATGCGGATTAGTAACAGTAGAAATATCAAGATTTTTAATGGAAAAAAATATTATGATAAAACTTCCAGATTCTGTGCCTCCGGCTATAGCTAAATCTTTTGAAATTCTAATACCTGTAGCTGTTATATCTATATTATTCCAAATAGTAAATGTTATAATACAAAATAAATTACATGTAATGATACCAGACTTATTATTAACTTTTATTCAGCCGCTTCTTAATATGGCAGATGGTTTACCAGCCATAATTATATTCTTATTATTAATTCACGTTTTATGGTTCTGCGGTATACATGGTGCTAATATTGTTGGTCCTATAATGGGGCTTACTACTTCATTAAACTTATCAATAAATCAAGCTGCTCTTACTGCAGGCGAACAAATACCTAAAATATTCGCAGGAGAATGGATGGCATTTTTTGCATATACTGGAGGTTCTGGTGCTACTTTAGGTTTATGCATAGCTATGCTTATGTGCAAAAATGCTCAAGTAAAAGCTATCGGTAAATTAGCAATTGTTCCTGGTGTTTTTAATATTAATGAACCTATAATATTCGGCATACCTATAGTAATGAACCCTTTGTTTGCTATACCTTTTGTATTAACTCCTATAATAAATGCAATAATATCATATATCCTAATGGAGCTTAATATTATTTCAAGAATAGTTGCTCTCGTTCCTTGGACAACTCCTTCACCATTGGCGGCATTCATCGCAACCAATTTGAATTTCTTAGCACCTGTTTTGGTGTTAGGATTAGTGGTTCTTGACTATTTTATATACAAACCATTTTTAAACATATATATAAAACAATTAGAAAAAGAAGAAATTGCTGCTGTAAGCTAAAAAACTATAAAACATTGCTAATGATATAAAAAATAATCATTAACAATGTTTTTTAATATAAAGATAATTTTATAATCATCAAAAAAGGGTAATCGAAATGAGTAACAATGAAAAAATTAATACATTTATAGAAAATAAATTAGCACCTATAATGTCAAAACTTGCATCAAATAAATATATCAATTCTATTAATTTAGGTTTTTATTCACTCTCTCCGCTTATTATAACATGTTCTATATTTATATTAATTTTTAATTTGCCGTTTTCAAATCCTGATAATGCTTTATATATAAAAGGTTATCATGATTTTACTCAATACTTTCATAAATATTATATAGCTGTATTTAATTCGAGCATAGGAATTATATCAATATTTTTATCATACTCAACAGCACATGCCCTCGCAGAGCATTATAATTTAGGTAAATTAGCAAACTCTTTTTTATCAGCATATGCATTTATATTATTATCAGCAAAAACCCTATCAATATCAGCAGTAAATACAGCATCACAATTGTTAGACTTGGGCGAACAATTACAAATAAATGTTATAGATGCAAGATATTTAAATGTTAAAGGAATAGTACTTGCAATAGTTTGTGCTATAGTATCTGTTGAAATATATAGATTAGTAGTAAAAATAAATATTAGATTTCCAGAAATAATACCAAGTGCTATAGCCAAAACTGTAGAATCAATAATACCATTTTTTATAGTTTCTATTTTATGTATATTTATTAATGTAATCACAGAAAAATATTTTAATAATACTATAGCAAGCTACGCTCTAAAAGTTTTTGAATATTTGGCAGTTATTTCAGATAGTTTAATACTAATAATTTTTATATTGTTATTAGTTCATATATTATGGTTTTGCGGAAGCATTCATGGGTCCAATGTAGGAAGTGTTATAATAAACCCCGCTGTATTAATAAACTTAAGCATTAACCAATATGCTATAATCAATGGAGAAAATTTAAATAGAATTTTTGCAGGCGAGTTTATGAATGGGTTTATATATATTGGAGGGGCTGGAGCTACTTTAGGTTTATGTATAGCTATGCTTATGTGCAAAAATGAAGAAATAAAATCTATAGGAAAAACAAGCATAGTTCCCGGAATATTCAACATCAATGAACCTATATTATTTGGAACACCTATTATTATGAATAATACTTTCTTTATTCCTTTTATTTTCACTCCAATTATAAATGCTGTAATTACATATTTTGCTTTTAAATTAAATATAATTAGTAAAATAGTTGCTGCTGTGCCTTGGCCTACTCCGTCTATTTTAAATGCATTTGTATCTACTAATTTTAGTATAAAAGCACCGCTACTTATTATTTGTTTATTCATAATAGATTATCTGATGTATAAACCATTTTTAAGTATTCATATAAAGAAAATTGAAAATAATTAAAATACACAATTAGTTAATTGGCAATAAAAAAGTGTATAAATATTTTATGATATATATTTTTAGAATTTAATTAAATCATGAATATTATCAGTTAAAAGTGGGTACTATTTTTAAATAAAAAATAAGAGGCAAACAATATTCTTATTTGCCTCTTTAAATAATTTAGGATAATCAAAAATTTATTAATTATAAGTTGGTAGTGCAGGGTCAGGGTTATTTGGATCTATTTCTTCTACAACAACATAATCTACCCACATCTCATAATTAGCTGACTCATTTTCATCAGGTCCAGGACCCCAAGAACCATTCTGATATGAAGCATTCAATATTAAATATTGAGCAACATCATTATATGGATACCATTTTTGGTCTGAAGGTTTAGTAGTAGTAAACTCTAAACCTTTTTTACCATCAATGTATAATATAACTTTATCTTTTAATATATCGCAAGTATATACGTGCCAATCATACATTTTTATGTTATTATTTACTCCAGACATGTCAGCAGTTACAGAGGCTGAATTTCCAGATGTTCTTAAACATTGTATTGTTAACCAAGCTCTATTAGGCTCACTAGAAATCCATTCCATCATATCTATTTCACCGTCCGCAGGCCATTCATTTGGAGTTCCCAAAGGGTAATACCATATAGCAGGGAAAGCACCTGTAATATTAAATTTAGAACCTATTGTTTGTTTATCATTACCTTCAACTAAAACAGCTTTAACTGTAACACGGCTTCCAACAGTAAATTTATTATTATATGTATAAACACCGCCTGTTTTAAATTGCTGATACTCACCACCGTCAGAAGGAGCATAATTTGCTTTCAATTTTAAATAACCGCCTTCCACTTTTACATTTTCCCAACCTGTATTATCAAAAAATCTATTCCAAGTAGGTGATTTACCGTTAGCATCATATTCTTGATAACATAATGTCCAAATATCTTTATTTATTTGTGTACCATCAAAATCATCTCTAAAGAAACTATTAGTTGTCAAACCGGCACCGGCACCGCCGCCGCCGCCGCCATTCCCTTCATTTGGATCTGTAGTATCATTACTGCATGATACTGCAAATGCAGCAAAAGTAGCTAAAGCTGATAAAAAGACTATAATTTTTTTCATTTTTTTACTCCTTTAAATTTTATTTTATTTTTTTTATAAACTAAAATACCAAGTTATACCTGTAGAAGCATTTAATACAAATTCACTTATGTTTCCTTTATTAAATGAACCTATTACAGTTGCTCCGCCTGTTTGTATCTCTGTATACCATTCTAATGATTTTGTTGGTTTTAAATATATCTCTCCATATACAAGATATCCAACTGTATAGAATAAATCTTTTCTTAATTTTATTAAATCTGAATTATTCTGATTGCTTTTATATATTCTGGATCCTCCTATCATATTGAATGATAAAGAAGGCTCAAGATATAAGCTAATAGTATCACTGCTTGAAGTAAATCCTACAGGCACTGCAACACTAAATCTATATGGGTCTTCTATTTTATAACCTAATGTTTGAAGCAAGCCTAAATCATCTGCTACATATCCTCTGTAATCTCTTCCTGTAGAAAATGCTGCTCTGTTGAATGCTGTTATATCAAAATTCTCTCCTGCCCATGTTTTTCCATTTTCATCTTTTGTTTTTAAAGCCTGGTCATATTGAAGTCTTAATATAGGCTCTATAAGAACATCTTCAGTTTCAACTCTGAAATATATTCTTGTAGCAATACCAAATGATTTTCTTTTAGCATTTGCATTATTTTTATATTCACCATATTTAGCATATAATCTTATATTACTCATAAATGGTAAATTCATATAATATCTAAGCTCAATAGGAGTAGATATTCCCATTTCTCCGTCTTTTTCTTTAGAACCTATTCCTATACTAACAGGCACATTTATTCTAATATTATCATTAAGAACTGTTGCTGTTAATATTGGTGTATGAACTTGATATGATGGGTCAGAATAAGCAAATTCATAACCTAAACCAACACCTACCATAGAAGTTTTATAACCTATTCCTGCAACTGCTTTTGGTATAAAGAAATACTTTTGAAGTTTTGTACCATTGTTTTGTGAAGTTTCCATATCAGTCATACTATACAAGTTGTTAAATATTTTACCTGCTGTAATACTTGTAAGTCCTGCAGCAACGTGAACATTATTGGCCTCTAATTTAAAACCAAGCTTATCGAGACGTGCTCTAAATTGGTTACTATGTACTAAAAAATCAATAAAATCATCATAGTTATAATAACCAAAAACATATGAAGTCGAAACAGAAAGCATTAGAAATAGTAAAGCAATGTACTTTTTCATACAAACTCCTTAAATTATATTTACATACTAAGTATAAAAAATAAAATTATAAAAATCAACAAAACTCATACAAATAAATTACTGCATTAATCTGGTAATATTTTTTACAATTCATAATTAACTTTAGTTTTAATATGTTATATTTTCAGTATAGAAAACAAAAACTCAAAAATCAACAAAACTCATACAAATAAACTACTACATTAATCTGGTAATATTTTTTCTGCTACTTAATTGACTTTTTGTTTTAATCTATTAGACTTTAAATAAATAATAAATTTTATTAAGAGGTATTCTTATGAAAGAAAAATTCAATGCTTTTATGGAAAGCAAATTTCTTCCAATAATGTCAAAAATAGCCATGAACAGATATTTAAATGCTATTAAAGACGGTTTTGTATTTGCAACGCCATTTATTATTATAGGTTCTTTTGTACTATTGTTATTTAATTTACCTTTAAGCGATAAGACTAATTTTATGTATTTCCCTCCTTATGAAAGTTTTGTACAAGCATTTTCAGGAAATTATATACAAATATTTAATGTTAGTATGGGTATCATGTCATTATTCGTTTCATTTGGTATAGGATACTCTTTAGCTGGATATTATGGACAAGATCAAATTACAAACGGATTGTTGTCTATGTATGCATTCTTACTATTGTCTGCAAAATCTTTGGCAGTAACAGTAATAGGTGCTGCTGCTGAGTTATTACATGTGGCAGAAGAAGTTAATGTTGGTGTTTTGGATGCAAGATATTTAGATGCTAAAGGACTCTTTGTTGCTATTATTGCTGCTTTGTTATCTGTAGAAATAGCAAGATTCTTATCTAAAAGAAAAATAACTATTAAACTTCCAGATTCTGTGCCTCCTGCTATAGCTAAATCTTTTGAAATATTAGTTCCTGTAGCTGTAATTTCTTTGTTATTCCAAACTGTAAATATGCTTATACAAAATAACATGAAAATTATGGTACCAGATTTAATTATGAAAATTTTACAGCCATTATTGAATATGTCAGATGGTTTGATATCTATAATAATTATATTGCTATTAATACACATATTATGGTTCTGCGGTATACATGGTGCTAATGTTGTTAATGCCGTTTTACAACCGATTGCTCTAACTAATTTGGCTGTTAATCAGGCTGCTCTTGCTGCAGGTGAACATCTGCCAAAAGTTTTATCTGGTGAGTTTATGAATAGCTTTGTATATATAGGAGGTTCTGGTGCTACTTTAGGTTTATGTATAGCTATGATTATGACTAAAAATGCTCATATGAAATATATCGGTAAACTTTCTATAGTTCCTGGTTTCTTTAATATTAATGAACCTATGATGTTTGGTGCTCCTATAGTAATGAACCCTATATTTGTTATACCTTTCCTTTTAACTCCTATAATTAATGCTACTATAAGCTACATATTCATGAAACTTGATATAATAGGTAAGGTTGTGGCATTGGTGCCTTGGACTACTCCTTCTATATTAGGTTCTTTCATCTCTACTAATTTAAATGTTGTAGCTCCTATATTAATAGTTGGATTAATTATTTTAGACTACTTTATATATAAACCTTTCCTAAATATGTATTTAAAAGAATTAGAAAAAGAAGAACAAACAAAATAAAATCCTTATAATAAAAAAGAGACCCTATATTTTTTAGAGTCTCTTTTTTTTATATTAAAACCTTCATTTAAATATTTGTGTGATGTCGTTTATTGTTATAAATATAGCAAGTGTTATTAAAAATGCTGCACCAAAAGCCTGTATTTTTGTAAGCACTTTTCTGTCTATAGGTCTTCTCATTATAAGCTCTATAAAAGAAAATACTATCATACCACCATCTACAACAGGAAGAGGCAAAAGATTCATTAAAAATAATATTAAACTTATAGTAGCAGTGAAAGAAAGTATAGTTCTAATCCTATCAACACTAACAGATATTACCTGAGAAGAAAGCTGTATTATCCTTACAGGTCCTCCTAAATTCTCTCTTACTGACAGCTTACCAGTAAATAAAAGCTTTAATCCATTTACATAAGAAACAATATATTTACCAGTCTCTTTAAAAGCCTCTGGTATAGATTTTGGGAAAGAGGTACCATCTATTTTTTCAACTTTTACAGGTGTACTCATAAACTCTATACCCAAACTTCCATAAGTGCCGTTTTTTGATTCTACAGGTTTCGGCATGGCCTCTCTTGTTATCTCTTCTCCATCTCTCAAAACAGTGATTGTAATTTTATTTAAAGCATTATCCATTATAAGAGGTCTGAAATCTGCTATATTATCTGCGTTTATATTGTTTACAGCTAATATCTTATCTCCAGCTTGAAGTCCGGCCTCCTCAGCAGCAGAATCTCTAACCACATTCTTTATAATTAAATCTCCGCCAAAATAAAAACCTAATGCCTTCTCTCCGCTTAATGCCTTCAATATTTCTACAGACGGTATAGACACATTTACTGTTTCTATATTTCCGCTTTCTGCAGATTTTCTATTTAATGTAAAATTAATACTATCTGCATTCTTTTGTATAGCCTCTTCATTTATAAGCTTTAATACATCATTATCATAATTAACTTTAGTTCCATTTACAGCTGTAATAGTATCTCCGCTTCTCATGCCATATTCATAAGCTAATGTATTTCCAGATTTTGCATGCATATATTTAGCATCTTTAAATACGCTTATAGTTGGTGAATATAAATCCACTGTAGAAGGTATTGATACTAATATAACAAGAAGTAAAAAAGCAAATAAATAATTAAAAAACGGACCTGCAAAATATACTATAATTCTTTTTAATGGAGACATGCTTATAAAATCATCATCTTCTACTTTTCCATCTTCTGACATCTCTCCCTTAAATTTACAATATCCTCCAAACGGTATTATTGACAATCTAAAATCTATTCCTTTTATAGTTCTTCTAAATATTATAGGTCCAAACCCTATTGAAAAAGCTTCTGCCTTTATTCCAACAGCTAAACCAGCAAGTAAATGCCCCATTTCATGAACAAATACAAGCACACTTAATAATATAATAGCACCTATCCAACTCAATTTTGAGCCTCCTTATTAAATACTATCTTTATTGATAATAATTACTAATTAGTATATATTATATAATAAAATATTTCAATACTAATGTTTTAATATTTTTTAAATTTGAAGAATGATATAATATTTTTAATATATTTCAATAGGAATTATGTAAATTTATTTTTTATATAATTTATATAAATTGATGTTTTTATTAAATAATTATAAATAAACACTTCCCTGACGAAGCACTTTATTATTAATACAATCATATAAAGTAGAAGGAAGTTTTTTTTCAATAGTTCCGCAATTAACGATAAGATCAACTTTGTCTTTATATAGCTCTACAAGTTTATTTCCGTCATATATAACACCATAACCTGTAGGATTAGCTGAAGGTGCCACAAGAGGGGGAGTTAATTGTAAAAGCTTATTCATATAATCATCTTTAGGTATTCTAAGAGCAACAGTATCTTTTAAATATAGAAAATCTTTTTTTATGATTTTTTTTAGAGGCATAATAAAAGTAAGTTCGCCCGGTATCTTTGCTTTTACTGTATCTGGTATATTTCCTTCGCATAATATATCAATAAACTTAGAATCTTTTAAAAGTATAAGCAGAGGTTTTTCTCTTTCTCTCTCTTTTATTGAATATATTCTATTAATAGCATCAACATTAAAAGCATCAGCCAACATTCCATAAACAGTATCTGTTGGCGATATAACAACCCCGCCCCTATTTATAACTTTAACAGTTTCTTCTATAGCATATTCTACACTATCAGCATTTGTTTTATCAAGTTCAATTACCATATTAGTATCCTCATTATCATTGACTATCTTCTAATAACAGTAGGGTGAATATATACTTTAGCAAAACCTCTTCTCTTTGCATTATGTAAAGCAAGAAGAGAAGGAGCTATCTCCTTATCAAGATTATCAAAATGATAGTTTTCTTTATATGCTGTATATGCTATTCCGGCAGATACAGTATATTTTATAACTATCTCATTATACATTATTTCATTTTTATTTACTAATTCTTTTATTTGCTCTATCTTCTCTTCATAGAGTCTTATATCCATTCTTTTAAATGCTACTATAAACAAATTAGTATCATATCTGGCTATAAGATCTTCTTCTCTGCTTGCATTAGTTAATACTTTAGAAAATTGCAATATTATTTCTTCTCCGGCCATTATACCGAATTCTTCTATTATATTATCTATGCCGTCTATAGAAAAAGAAGCTAATATTATAGTCTCCTGATGTCTTACGGTTTCTGCTAACAATCTTTTAAATTGAACTAAAAATTCTTTCTTATTATAAAAACCTGTTTCTAAATCAATATTTAATATTTCTTCGTATTTCTTTTGCGATTCTTTATAAGACTGATAATTTTTGTTTGAAGTTTCAGTCATATTATTCAGAGCATTTTGAAGATAATCTATTTGTTTCAGATTTTTTTGATATTCTATATACATTCTCTTTTCTTTCATTGCATTATGCACATTAACTATAAACTCCATTTCATCGAAAGGAGTAAATAAAAGCCCATCAATGTCTAAAGATATAGCCTCTTCTATAAACTCTATTTTTTTATACGGCGTACTTAATAATATAACAGGTATACCCTTAGTATTTTCTTGATTTTTAAAAGTGTCCAAAAGCTGAAGCCCTTGAGAATCACCTATATCAGCATCGATTATTATTAAATCAAGCGATGTTTCATTAGATATACTGATGGCTTGAGAACGGGACTTTGTTGATATTGGGTTATAATGTCTTTCTTTTAATATATCAACTATTTTTTCTAATAGTTCTGCTCTATGTTCTATGACTAAAATGTTTTCATTCATAAATATAATACTTTACTAATTTTATATGTATATGATTTAATATCGTAAATAAAACAAAATATATTAAATAAAAATATTGAAATTATATGTTTAAAATGTAATATATAATTTATAAAAAAAATATGAATATTGATTTTTTTATAAATTATCCGATAATGAGATAGATTTTAAATAAATAAAAAATAAAAATTAGTTGTAAATGAGAGTTTTTATATTATTATCTTTATTAATTCTTATAGGCTGCCAAAGTGCCGTTATTATATCAAACAATTCTGATGATAAAAATTTAAATAATATAAACAATGCAAATTATACAAACAATAATGTAAAATATACAAACATTACAAATGATGCAATATCTAATGATTCTCAAAATAATGTTTATTATGTGCAAAACACTCAAAGAGGAAAAGTTTTAATATTAAAAGAACCTATATTTTTTGATTCTAACAGCAGTATTGTAAATACAAATAAATATGCAGAAACTTTAGATTATTTATCTTTAATATTAAAATATACAAATGTTCTTAATATATATATAGAAGGTCATATTGATTCTAGCGAAGTTAGATATATGAATAAAAACACTATATATAATTTAAGCCCTACAAATAATATATTATATTTATATGATAGATATAATAATGAATTTGACTTATCATATTTGCGTTCATTGGCAGTAGAAGATTTATTGATAAACGATAATGATAAACTTAAATCTATAGGTCTTCAAAATTTAATAGATTATGGAGATGCACAAAAAAACAGAAGGGTAGAATTTGTTATAATAGAAAACTCTAATGATATGTATGTTTACACTAATTATCTATATAATTTATATTAAACTTTTTTGTAATGTGCTTTAAAGTTTTCATCAAAATAATAAATCATATCTTCATCTTTATCATGCGAATCATACCAAACCTGAGCAAAGAAAGGATTTTTCTTAGATAAAATATCGAAATTCCAAGTATAATCCGGCATACATTCTTCACACCAATGACCAGCTTTTATAACAGTAAAAGGCGAAGCTTCAAATTCATGCCCATCAGCACAAGACCATTTTAATTTTGTGTATAAATCACCTTTAGTCATGCTATCGCTTAAAAGTTTACCCCCTCTAAACTCGGCAGCTTTTTTAAGGTCTTCTAAATCTATTTCACTGTCTTTTTTGCTTTCATCATAACCATGATTAAGAAGCTTAGCATTTTTTATATCAAGCAAAGCTTTATAATCTATATAATTTCCTTCAGAGTCTTTATTTTCAAAAAGTAAATTAAAATCTTCCCATTTTTTAGGCAAATTATCAAAGTTTTCTAAACTTCCAAAATAAGCAATTATCTTACCGTCTTCATTATTTTTACGCCAATATGTCGGTGAATTAGGATGCGGCAAAAGTCTCTGTATAGCAAAAAATGATATTAAAGAAGGAGGTACAATTTTACCCAAAGCATAATACCAATGAGTTTTTCCTATTTCATTCCAATAATCAGTAACAGACTCTTTTTGATATGAGAATAATTCTTCTAATTTATTTCCGTCATAATACCAAAGCCCATGAAAGTTTCTTACAGCATTCCAATTAGGATTCATATATTTTTTTGTGGAGCCTCCAATTAATTTGAATCCGTCATTAAAAGTATCATAACCAATAAGCCTGTTTTCTGCCTTGCTTCCCAAATTAAAACAGCCTTTCCAAAAATAGTCATCTAAATTGCCTTTTATATCTTCAACAATTATTCTTTTCATCAAAAGTCCGCTGTCTCTTGCTGTAGCCCATTCAAGCGGTGCATTATAACAAGTATGAAACATAAGCCCATCGCTCATATTGTCTGTAAGCATTCTATTATGAAGCATAGCAGTTTGTCTTATTATAGCCCTATTTTCTAATGATGAATCAAGAACATATCTTTCGCCTTTTAATTTGGAAAAAGAATAAGCATCATATGGACTTATAAGCAAAGGGTCTCCAACTCTTCCCCAAGGGTGCTTTTCGTTTCTATTACCATAAAGTGCTACCGTTGATATATGAACAAGCTTAGGGCGTTTATCTTTAGGCATTTCCTCTAATATATCAACAATATTTTTAACCCCCACAAAGTTAGTTAAATGTGCAAGCTTTGGATATTTGTCCGAATTTGGAGGTATAACAGCAGCAAGATTAAGCACATAATGAGAGCCTTTTATTAACTTCTCGCAATCTTCTTTTTTATGTAAATAACCTGTAACTATTTCTACTCTTTTGCCGTACTGCTTTTTAAATTTATCGCCTGCTTTTTTGCTTTCTTTTCTTACAAGCACTTTTACAAGTTCAATATCTTCTATCTCCATTAATTGTCTTAATGTTTCAAGACCCATATTCCCTGTAGAACCAGTTAAGCTAACTGTATATTTCATTAATTCTCCTATTTTTTATAATACATCATTAGTAATATTATTGTTATCATTATTCATATCACCATTTGTATAAGAATATATAGGAGGATCTTCCTTTTGTAAATAGTCAAATTTAGTGAATGCATAAGATAATTGAAATCCAACACCATTCACCCATATAGATTCATGCTTGCTTGTTACAGCCAAATCTAAGAAGAAATCAAGGAATAATCTGTCTTTCCAAGAAAATCCAAGCCCTGCATAAAGTCCTAATTTTGATACAAAATCCGTTTCGAGACTTTCTATTACTTCTTTTTGTGCTGTTTCTCTATATAAAGAATATATATTCATATCTAATCCATATTTTATTCCGCCTCTAATTTCAAACCAATCTAAAGGCTTTATTGCAGTTCCAACAGGTATTTCTAAATATGGAATAATACTTATAGCATTATGAAGAATATCGCCAGTAGTTATTAAATTACCTTCATCTATTGTATTATTAACACTATTATAAGTATTAGACATTATATAAGTTGTGCCTAGATTTGTTACATTTAATCTTAAACCTATTCTAGGTTCTGTTGTTAATTTTATTACTCTGTCTATTATATCCCATTCTAAAGTAGGTGCAGCACTAATATCAAAACTCATATTAAGATTATAATTTTGATTGCTATTAGCTAAACCGCTATTTATTACTTTATCTATTTCATTAGGAGATATATTTGTAGAGTTTAGAATAAAACTCTTTTGATTATCTTTGTAAAGGTCAAATTCTAATCCAAGATTAAAATTCAATTTTTGCAAAGGTCCTGCTACTAAAGGCATAACAAACTCTGGATAAAACAATAATCTTACAGAATTATCAAAAGAATTTGTAGAAGTGTTTATATATTGATGTGATAATGTATCTTTTGTGCTGTTGTTTGTTATGTAATTTTGCGAATAGTTATTTACTGCTATAGCTATTGGTAAATTTAACTGCATATCATTATTAAAAACAACACTCACCGCTATTTCATTATACCATTGAGAGTTTGTAATATTGTTTGTTATAGTTGCATAATTATTCTCATTAGTTTGATGATAATAACTATATCCTTGATTAATATAATATCCTCCGGATTTAGCTAATATATAATGTATAGATACCATATCATTAATTTTAAAAACAGGTCTGAATGCAAAAGAAGTATCTAAGTTTTTCTCTTTACCAAGTATAACTCTATTAGCAACTGGTATATATTCTCTATTATATTCCATAGTTTGAGAATCTATTGAGAAAGCTCCTCCTATTCCAAAATACATCTCATTATCTTTTATTGGTATACCAAAATATAATTGAGCTGTGTTTTGCATACCATTTTTAAAACTAGGAGCATACATTCCTGAGAATAATGTTCTATCTAAATCAAATATATCTTTAGCCATTAATTTATCAGAATATGAAGACATTTGATAAGCTGTTGATCTTTTTACAGCGGAGTTATCTAAATTAAATATTATATCTTTAGTTGTATATATGTTCTGAGAAAATAAACTTGAAAAAGAAAATACAATTATTGCAAAGATTATAAGTATTCTATTATTCATTTTTTCTTCCTAACTAACTAATTTTTTTTTGCATAATTTATTATACAAAATTATAACAAAATTTTCATAAATGTAAATTGATAAAAAAATAAATTTTTATTTAATGATATTAATTTCGGATTTTTTTTACAAACTTTTTCAATAAATATAAAAAAATGTTTTATATGTACTACAATATTACATAAATATGTTTTTTTAAAATTATTATATTTATTTTAGTATTTTTACAAAGTTTGTTTAGTTATAGTTGTTTGCGGAACTTTTAGTCTTTGTTGTTTTTCATCTAATGTGATTATTGTTACACCTTCTATTGTAGCATTTGATTCATCTTCAAATATAATCATATAATTAAACATAGTAGTAGATTTTGCTTCACCATTGGTAATAATATAAGATATTGTATAATAGTATATATTATTTTTAACATCTTCATATATGCTTGAAGCAGGTATAAAGTCACTATCTATATTAATAGAACCGTCTTCATTAATAGTTACGATAATTTCTCTTTCACCCGTTGTTTCTCCTGTATCATCTTGCAGTTGCTGCGGTATTGGAGTGCTTGGGTAGTTTGCATTATCTTCTTCTATGCTTCCTATCCAAGTTCCTACAAATTTTTTATTTACACCTGCACCTGTAATATTTTGAAGTTTACAGCTAATAATTAAGATTATAAGAATAGTTAGTTTTAATACGTTTTTCATAATATAAAATTAGTATCGACTTTTTTATCTATTTTTTTATTATATAGCTTAATTTTAATTTTACATAAAAATTGTTTAATATGTTAGATAATTTTCATAAAAAATAAAAAAAATATTCCAACCTGTAACAGTTTATATGAATTTATCTAAAAAACATTGACTTTTTTATGTTTTTGCCTTAGAATAACTAAGCACAGATTATTGATTTATTGGTATTTTTTAATGTTTGATAACTTAACAAAATCTATATCTAACGTGTTCTCTAAATTACGCGATAAAAAAGTCTTATCTGAAAAAGATATAGAAGACACCCTCATAGGAATTAAAGAAGCCTTATTATCAGCAGACGTATCTTTAGAAGCAGCTGATAAATTTTTAGAAGAAGCCAAAAAAAGAGCCATAGGAAAAGAAAAGTTAGAAAATGTAGACCCTGCTAATCAATTTGTAGCCGATGTTCATGATACTTTGGTTTCTATGATAGGCGAAGGTGAAAGCGGTCTTAAATTAGAACCTGTAGAAAAAACAACAGTTACTCTCCTATTCGGTTTGCAAGGTTCTGGTAAAACTACAACTTCTGCTAAATTGGCTAAATATTATAAAGATAAAAGAAGAGTTTTTCTTGTTGGTCTTGACGTACACAGACCTGCTGCTATGGAACAATTAGCAGTATTAGCTAAAGAGGTTGATGTTCCTTGTCATATAGATACAAAAGAAAAAAAGCCTTATAAAATATTAAAAAGAGCTATGTCTATCGCTAAAAAAGAGCAGTATAATATGATTATTGTAGATACTGCAGGACGTTTAGAGATAGATGAAGAGATGATGCTTGAACTTAGAAGAGTTGTTAATTCTGTTGATGTTACAGAAAAATTACTCGTTGTAGATTCTACAGCAGGTCAAAGTGTGTTTGATGTTGCTAAGAGTTTTCAAAGCAATATTGGCATAAATGGTGTAATACTTACAAAATTTGACTCTGGTGTTAGAGGAGGAGCTGCTTTATCGCTTCGTTATGCAACAGGCTCTTCAGTTAAGTTTATAGGTACTGGTGAACATTTAGAAGATATAGATGTATTTGATGCAAAAAGAGTTGCAGGTCAGATACTCGGCATGGGTGATATAGTAAAACTTGTTGAAAAAGCTCGTGCTGCTATCAGTGAGAAAGAAGCTCAAGAGATGCTTCAAAAAGTTATAGAAAATAATTTTGATTATAATGACTTTTTGAAACAGATAGATGCTACAACTAAAATGGGCGGTATATCTAAAATGACTTCTATGATACCGGGAATGGCTAATGTGGATAATGAATTAATAAGCAGAGAAGAACAGAAGTTTGTAAAATATAAAGCTATTATACAATCAATGACTAAAAAAGAGCGTTTAGCATTATTTCCTTTGAATAATTCAAGAAAGATGCGTATAGCTAATGGAAGCGGTCAAAGTATTTATGATGTAAATCAGCTAATAAAGCAATTTACAATGATGAAGAATATGATGGGCAGCACTAAAAAAATGAATAAGTTAGCAAAATCCCTAGAGGGCATAGGTATGTCTATAGATGATTTAAATAAATTAATGTAATAATTTTGGAGGAAAGAAAGGTGGTAAAATTAAGATTAAAACGTATAGGTCGCAAACATGAACCTCATTATCGTGTAGTTGCAACAGATTCTCGTTTTCCGCGTGATGGTCGTTTTATAGAGGAGTTGGGCTGGTTTAATCCTAAGGCTAAAGATGTTTTATACAAATTAGATTTAGAGAACATCAAAAAATGGCTCTCTAATGGTGCACAGCCTACTTATGCAGTTAAGAGTATTCTTGTAAAAGAAGGATTAATGGAGAAAGATAAAGGAGCTCCGCTTGCTAGAAAACAAAAAAGAGCATTGAAAAATCCTGAGAAGAGACGTAAGAATCGTACACAAGCTAAGCCAGAGGTAACAACAGAAGAAAGTAACACTGAGGCTTAATATATATTATAATAAAAGGAGTGTGCTATGACGGAAGAAAAAGAGCTTATTGAGTACCTAGCTAAAAAGCTAGTTGATGAGCCTGATGGGGTTAGTGTTAAAGTGATTGAAGGTGAAAAAAGTACTATTCTCGAGCTAAAGGTTAATCAAAGCGACATAGGTAAGATAATAGGTAAAAGAGGTCGTATAGCTCATGCTTTACGAACTATTCTTTTTGCTGCTTCTATGAAAAGCGGTAAACGTGTTATGCTTGAGATTATTGACAATTGAAGATTTTTTATTCAACTATCACTAGTGTGCATGGCTTAAATGGAGAGGTAGAATCTTCTTTTCTAGATAAAAGTTATTTTGCCTCTCTTCCTTTTTTAAATAATAATATCAACATATATATTGATAATCAAGAATATAAAATAATAAATATAAAGAAAAAAAATAAAGCTTTTGTTTTCAAATTAGAAAAAATAGATAATATTGATGATGCCAAAGCTTTAATAGGTAAAGACATTTATATAGACTATGATAGTTTACCCTCTTTAGATGATGACAGTTTTTATGAGGCTGAAATTATAGGCTATAATGTAATAGATTCTGATGGGAAACTCTATGGAAAAGTAGTAGATTTATATTCTTTGCCATCTAATTATGTTTTTGTTATTTCTTTGGAGAATAGTAAACAAGAGATTTCTATACCATTTGTTGGGGCATATTTCGGAAAAGTTGATAAAGCTAATAAGTTTATAGAGATTATAGAGAAACCTATAGTTGATGAAGAGTGAAAATAACTGCATTTTTACACAAATATACATTTATTACTTTATAGATATTAAAAAGATACAAAGCTAAAATATTTGCACTTTCACGAAGCGTGCCAGAAAAGGGCGAAAACTTTGACGAAGTCCGCACCGCGACTGAAAGGAGTCCTTCAGGCAGACCGTAGGAAGTAACTTTAGGTATGGGTGCGAAGGCGGGAAAAGTTTAATAAAAATCATATTACAAAATATACTTATTTAGCTATATACTAAAAACTACACACATTTTACAAAAATATATAAATTGACAAAATTATTTCTTTGAGTATATTTATAATACAAGTATTAACTAATGATTGTTAGACTACTGCAAAAAATTTGCATTAGAAAAGAATATATATTAAAATAATATATATAGAATTTAAAAAAAGGATACTATATGTTTAAAGGCACTACTATATGTGCGGTATGCAGAGATGGTGTTACTGCTATAGCTGGAGATGGACAGGTTACTTTAGGCGAAACTGTGATGAAGCCTAATGCTGTTAAATTAAGAAAACTATACGGGGGTAAGGTAATATCGGGTTTTGCTGGCTCTACCGCTGATGCTTTTACATTATTTGAAAAGTTTGAAAAGAGGCTTCAAGAGTTTTCGGGTGATTTAACACGTGCTGCTGTGGAACTTGCTCGTGAGTGGAGAACTGATAAGATGCTTAGAAATTTACAGGCACTTATTATAGTGGCTAGCAAAGAGAAAATGTTGCTTTTATCTGGTAATGGTGATGTGATAGAGAGTGAGAATAATATACTTGCTATTGGAAGCGGCGGACAATATGCTAAGGCGGCTGCTATGGCTTTGAGTGAAAATACTAATCTTTCTGCTAAAGAGATAGCAAGAAAGTCTTTAGAGATTGCTTCACAAATATGTATATATACCAATAGTAATATTTCTTTGGAGGTAATAGAATAGATTATGTCATTTGATGCTAAATTAGAAAGTGAGCTTACACCTAGAAGAATTGTTGAAGCTTTAGATCAATATATAATAGGTCAGACAGAGGCTAAACGTTCTGTGGCTATAGCTTTAAGAAATAGATATAGAAGACGTCATTTACCTGAGGAGTTAAAAGATGAAGTTGCTCCTAAGAATATTATTTTAATAGGACCTACTGGGGTTGGTAAGACTGAGATTGCGAGAAGGCTTGCTAAATTAGTTAATGCTCCTTTTATTAAAGTGGAGGCTACTAAATATACTGAAGTTGGATATGTGGGCAGAGATGTTGAGAGTATGGTGAGAGATTTGGTTAATGCGGCTATATTTGAGCTTAAAACCTCTATGATGAAAGAGGTTGAAAAAGAGGCTACTGATATTGCTTTGGATAAACTTGCTAAACTTTTACTTCCATCTGTAAAAAAAGAAGATAATGAAATAATATCTGCTGAAGAGGCTGAGAAGAAAAATAATGCTAAAGAGCAAATAAAAAAACGCATAGCAAACGGAGATTTTGATGAGAGTTATGTTGAAATAAAAATATCATCTGGTCAGGGCAGAATGTTTGGTATAATACCGGGAATGGGATTTGAAGAGAATGATATGATTCAGTCTATGGTTGGAAGCATTATGCCTCAAAGCAAAAAGAATAAAAAATTAAGAGTAAAAGAGGCTAAGAAATATCTTATAAATGAGGCGTCTGAAAGTTTAATAGATATGGAAAAAGTTACTTCTGATGCTTTATCTTTAGCTGAGAATATGGGTATAATATTTTTAGATGAGATAGACAAAATAGCAAGCGGAAATAAAACAGACAGTGCTGATGTGGCTCGTCATGGTGTACAGAGGGATTTACTTCCTATAGTTGAAGGAACAACAGTTAATACTAAATATGGTCCTATAAAAACTGACCACATACTTTTTATAGCGGCTGGTGCTTTTCATGTTAATAAGCCTTCTGATTTAATACCGGAATTGCAGGGAAGATTTCCTATTAGAGTGGAATTAAAAGCTTTATCTAAAGAAGATTTTAAAGATATACTTGTTAATCCTAAGAATGCTATTACTAAACAGTATCAAGAATTACTTAAAACTGAGGGCGTTACAATAGAGTTTGAAGATGAGGCTTTAGAAAAAATAGCTGATTTGGCTTATAATATTAATACTAATGTTGAAAATATTGGAGCAAGAAGACTTTATACTATTATGGAGAAGGTATTTGAAGAGATTTCTTTCAGTGCAGATGAACATAGCGGAGAATTTATAAAAATAACTTCCGATAATGTTAAGGAGGCTGTAAAAGATATAGAAGAAAATAGAGATATTAGCAGATATATATTATAATTATTTAATAATAGGAGGATAATTTATGAATGATATAGAAAAGGCTGATTTAAGCCAACTTAATATTGACGATACAGATGTTGCTTTAAATGAAAGTAATTTATTTATTAAATGGCGACCTATATATGAGACTAAACACAAAATTATAGATAATCAGCATAAGGAACTTGTTAATATTATTAATGAACTTTATTTAAGCACTATTAATAATGGGGAGAGTAATGGAGCTTTTATTAAGGCTGTGAAAAAATGTATTGATTATACACAGTATCATTTTAAAACTGAAGAGAAGATTATGGATTTAATTAATTATTCTGATGCTGAAAATCATAAGGCTATGCATAAGAATTTCTGCGTAGAATTGGTAAATCAAATAAGAAGATATGAAGAGGGGCAGCCTTTTGTTGCTAATAAATTTTTAAAATATTTAAAAGATTGGCTGTTAGAGCATATTGCTTTTAGAGATAAAATTTTTGTAGAAGAAGTAATAGCTTACTTGAAGAAAAACAATATATAGAATTATTAATTTAAATCAAATCTATAATGACAAGGGTTCATAGCAGCAATCAAAGTAAAGTTAGCTATAAAATATAAATTTATATTAAGACTTCAGACTAATTTTCTTCAATTCACATATTTTATGACTTCATTATAAAAATATAATAAAAATGAAATTAAATAAATTTATTTAATAATTATAAATATTATATTTGAGTATTCCTTAATTTTTTAATATAATGTTAATTTACACAAAAATAGCAAAAAATATACTTTTTATAATTACTTGACAAAAATTATTTATTTGCTATCATATACTAATGATGAACTATATGAACTATATATTTAACATCACGCATCGCATCGCATCGCATCGCATCGCATCGCATCGCATCGCATCGCATCGCATCGCATCGCATCGCATCGCATCG
>NZ_CAKVGN010000046.1 GCF_934747485.1 uncultured Brachyspira sp.
GCTATTTATATTATAAGGAATACCTACTTTATTTTAACTAAAAAACGTGCAATATCTATGGCTCCTAAACATTATTAAAACCTTGATAAAATATATACTTTTGTTATAATATAATAATTTTAAGGGTTATTTTATATGTCTAAAATTATATCAATAGTTAATCAAAAAGGCGGTGTTGGCAAAACAACAACAGCTGTTAATTTAAGTTCTATAGTAGCATCTATGGGATATAAGACTTTATTAATAGATATAGACCCGCAGGCTAATGCATGTTTGGGTATAGGTGTTACAAGAGATAAAATGGAATATGGTATATATGATATTTTAATCGGAGAGGCTGATATAGAACAAGTAATAATAGAAACATATCAAGAAAATCTCTACCTCATACCATCGGACTCTGATTTGGTAGGTGCTCAGATAGAATTAGTAGGGGAGATAGGAAGAGAATATAAATTAAAAAAAGCTATAGAAAAAATAAGAAATAATTATGATTATGTATTTATTGATTGTCCTCCTACTTTGGGTATTCTTACTTTAAATGCTTTAACTGCTGCAGATTCTGTGCTTATACCAATACAATGTGAGTTTTATGCTTTGGACGGTGTGGGGGAGCTTAATAATACTATATCTTTAGTAAAAGAAAATCTAAATCCAAATTTATATATAGAAGGCGTATTATTAACAATGTATGATGGAAGAACTAATCTTAGTAATGATGTTGTTAGAGAAGTTGTTAATTATTTTAAAGATAAGACTTATAAGACTATGATTCCAAGAAATGTACGTTTGAGTGAAGCTCCATCATATGGGAAGGCTATTACAGATTATGATAAAGAGTGTATTGGGGCTAGGAGCTATAAAGAATTTGCTAAAGAGTTTATAGAAAGGTCTAAATAATTTTTGGAGTAATAATATATGAGCAGAAAAGGCGGACTTGGCGGGCAGGGTATGAATGCCTTGATAAAATCTACAGATAAAGAAATAAAAAGAGCTGTTGAAGAAGCTGAGAAAAATGGAATATTAGAAATAGATGTTTCACTTATAGATGTTAATCCAGATCAGCCGAGGAAAGTTTTTAATGAAGAAGAAATTAAAGGGCTTGCCGAATCTATAAAAGAAAATGGTCTTATAAACCCTGTTACATTAAGAGAAAAAGACGGTAAATATCAAATAATATCCGGCGAGAGAAGATTTAGAGCATTTAAATATTTAAACAAAGATAAAGTACCAGCATTGGTGTTAAAAAATATACCGGATTCTAAAATGCTTGAACTTACACTTGTAGAAAATATTCAAAGAGCAGATTTAAACGCAATAGAAATAGCAAGAAGCTACAAAAAATTAATATATGATTTAAATATTAAACAAGAAGAATTGGCTAATAGAGTAGGAAAAAGCAGAAGTACAATTTCAAACTCTATGAGAATATTAGAGTTAAGTGAAAATATACAAAATCTCATATTAGAAAATAAACTTACGGAAGGTCATGCAAGAACAATACTTTCTTTTAGCGAAAATAATGAAGAGAGAGAAAAGTTTGCTAAAGAAATAATAGAAAAAGGTTATTCTGTAAGAGAATGTGAAAAAATAGTAAAAGAAAAAAAAGAAATAGTAAAAGAGAATAATGATACACAAGATAAAAATATAAAACAAGAACATAAGAAAGACCCTAATATAAAAAAATTAGAAAATGATTTAGAAAAAATATTTTCTACTAAAGTTAATGTAGTAGATAAAGAAGGAAAAGAAGGTAAAATTATAATAGAATATTATAGTGCTGATGATTTATCGAGAATAATGGATATACTCGATAATATTCACAATATTAATAATAATTCTATTAAGCACACAGCTATAGAATATTAGGAGATATTTTTGAAATTAAAAGTTCTAATTATATTATTATTAAATATACTCTGTTTATATTCAAGAGAACAACTAAAAATATCTATAGTAGATTTGAACTATGAATTAAAAAACAACTCTCCTTTAAGGAAAGATATTGTAAGAACTATAAATCGCTTTCCATATCTAAAACACCCTTACACAATAACAGTAGATAGAATGAAAAAGCGTCTATTTAAAACAAATGAATTAACATTAGAGCAAGGATTAACTGTAGCATCAAATTTAAAAGTTAATGTTGCAATAATAATGGATAGCGAACTAAAACTAAAAAATACAAATGATGTATTAACTAATAATTTAGCAACAAACAACATAACAAATATTTTTCTCACCAATGAAAATATTCAATCTTATTCTAATGATATAGTAAATACATTAGACAAATTAAATAATTATACTCAGGAAAAAAAAGAATTAAATGATATAATAGAAGAAAAGCTTGGAAATCCTGCAAATACCAATAATACATCAGAAACAAATGAATATGAGCTTTTTTACAACTTTACGGTAGTAGATATAACAAAAGGAGAAACTATTAAGGAATATAAATCTATATCATCAAATCAGGCAAATTCCCAAATTAGTACAATAGGCACTTATTTGGAATATTATTTTGCAAAAAGCCTTTTAGATTCTCTTACTAATGAAAATAGTAATATTAATTTAAACTTTGAAATAGAGAGAATTACATCAAGCAATGAAAGTATTATTATAAAAGACAGCGGAGAAATGATAGAAAATGAAACATTTAAAATAAGTTTTAATTCAACAGAAGACGGCTATTTATATATATTAGCATTGCAAAATGATGGAAATATTATTTTGATGCATCCTAATGATTTTAATAATTATATGGAAAATAATAATATTCAAAAAAACAATATAGATTCTAATATTGAATATACAATTCCTCCGGAAAACTCTATTTTTAAAATGGTTGTTTCAGCTCCGTTTGGTTTAGATAGTTTTTATGCAATATTTATAAAAAATGAGGCTGTATGGTTAGAAGAGCAGTATTTTAGCGGAGAAGGGTTTAAATCTGGGAATAAAAATAGGCTTGCTGAAATGGTAATAAAATTAAAATCTTCTCTAAAATTAAAACTTTCTAATGATTGGCAAATATCTAAAATATATATTACTTCAAAACCAGAAATTTAATAAATTTGCTTTTTTTTCATATTTGTATTACAATTTCATAGGTATTTTTGTTTTTTAGGATTAATTAATGAAGAAAGGTTTGATGTTTAAGTTTATTTTTACTTTTTCAATATTTTTATTTGCATCATTTGTACTAATATATTTTATTTATAAACCAATATATATAGGCAAATTTTTAAAAGAAAAACATTTTCAAACTCTAAATTTAAAAAATATAACCGAAGGACAAATTAACGAAATAAAAAATACAGTAAATACAGTAGTAAATAATCTTGAAGCAAACCCTAATACAGAAACTATAGGCAAATTTTTTACTAATATTGCTAAATCACAAAAAGGTTATTTAAATGTATATTATGGTGAAACAGTACCCTATTCTCAAGGCGGTGTTTTTATCAATACATTAACAGAATATGACCGTTCTTATGACCAAACTTCAAGAGATTGGTATAAAAATGCTGTTTTAACTAATGATGTTTATATAAGTGAGCCTTATATAGATTTTATAGTAAATGAACTTACAGTTACATTTAGTAAGGCTGCTTATACTAATAATTCTTTGCTTGGAGTGTTTTCTATAGATTTTACAGATATTAATGGAATAATAGAAAATGCAAAAAGTAATTTTGATGGTGAATGCAATATAGTATCTCAGGATGGAATTTATATAACGCATGATGATAAAAAATATCTGCTAAATAAAGATAATAATTTATTTACAGACCCTTTATTTGAAAACTTTAAAGATAATTTTTCTTCACATCTAAATGAAACAAAAATATATAAAGATAAATGGTATAGCATACAAACTCTATCTAATGCTCCTTGGATTATTGTTTTTAAGGGAGATGCTAAAACTATTAATATTCAATTTCATTTGATAATGCTTGTTATATTATTAATTATGATAGTTTTAATTATTATTGAGGCTTTATTAGTATCAAAGATAGTAAAACCTTTAAATAATTCTATAGAAATAATAGATTTAATGAAAGAAGGAAATTTTAATAGCAACTTCAACAAAAAAGATTTATCATTAAAAGATGAATCTGGACATTTAACTAACTCTTTGAATGATATGCAAGAAAAAATATCTCAAATAGTTTATGGCATAAAATCACATATGGACGGCATCAAGAACTCTACAGCTCAAATATCTGATGGTATTTATAATTTATCTGATAGAACTTCATCTCAAGCGGCTGCCATAGAAGAAATAACAAGCTCTATAGAAAGTCTTTTTTCATCAATATCAGAAACATCAAAACATAGCAATTTAGTAAAAGATATGGGTATAAAAGTAAGAGATTTTTCAAAGAGCGGAGTGGAAGCTGTTAATAAGATATCTGATAATATGTATGATATATCATCTTCAAGTAAAGAGATTTCAAATATTACAAAACTTATACAAGATATTGCATTACAAACCAATATTTTAGCATTGAATGCAGCAGTAGAAGCGGCTCGTGCTGGAGAACAAGGTAAGGGCTTTGCTGTAGTTGCTTTAGAGATTAGAAACTTAGCTAATAATGTTAATGAGGCTGCAGGAAATATAACTAACATCATAGAAAAAACATTATCTAAAATAGATGTAGGATATGAATCTGTTAAACATTCTTTGGATATACTTTCAAAGATAGAAAACTCTGCCAATGAAGTATCTAATCTTCTTTTGGAAGTATATAATTCTGTCTCTACAGAAGAGAACAGTGTAAAAGAAATTAACTTAGCTATGAATGAATTAAATAATATAACACAAGAAAACTCACAGCTTGTTCATCAAAGTTCTATTTTGGGTAAAGAAGTAGCAGATGATACTTTAAATGTACATCATAAGTTAGAGTATTTTAAATTAAAGCCTTAAATCTTACTCTTTGCTGAGATAAACAGTTCTTGAAGGGAATGCAAAGTTAGCATTAATTTTTGCAAACTCTTCTACTAATTTATAGTTAATGTTTTCTACAACCTTTACAAATTCAGCATAATCTGCAATATTAACATAATATATCACTTCAAAGTTTAATGAAGAATCAGCAAACTCTATAAATCTTGCACTATAGAATGTTGTAGAACTTTCACTTTCAATAATAGTTTTAACTAAATCAGGTATCTTTTTAAGTGTCTCTAACGGCGTAGAATACTCAACTCCTATAGTCATATATTTTCTTCTTTTTTCTAATACTCTATAGTTTTGTATTCTTGAAGCAAGTAAATTAGTATTAGATATTAAAAGCTGCTCTCCAGTATTTCTTCTTATACGAGTGGATTTTATGCCTATATATTCAACAGTACCTAAATCTTGGTCAATTTGAATAAAGTCTCCTTTCAAAAAAGGCTTATCAAAAACAATAACAAAATAATTAAATAAATCTGCTATTATACTTTGAGCGGCAAATGCAACAGCAACACCTCCAATACCAAGACCTGTAATAAATGTAGTAACATTAACCCCTACATTTGAAAGTATAGTTAAAATACCAATTATCCATACTAACACTTTTGTTAAAGTAACTATTCCATCGGATATAATAACATTTTTTTTCTGTGATAAATAATTATCTGTAAAGTTGGTTATAATATCGCATATAAATAATACAGAAAAAACAATTATACATACGGCTAATATCTTACCCCAATATCCCCCTAATACCTTTGGCAATACTAATGTGGATTTTGCTATAGCTATAGAAGCTACCAATATAACAGGCAGACTTCTTCTTTTTATGCTCTTTGCTAAAGCAGCAAAAAAAGAATTTTGAAACTTAACATTAACCTTCATTAATAATCTTACTAAAAGCAAAAGACCAATTCTCATAATAGCAAAACTTATAATAAATAATGCTAAAGAAATTAAATATTTAAATAAACTGTTTCCATAAAAAATTGTCTCTTTTAGATATTCCATGAGAACTCCAATCAATTAGTTTTGTAATAACACTATACTAAAAAAATTGTATTATGTCAAAGATTAATTTTGTATTTTAATTATTTTTATGGTAGTTTTTTAGAAATTATGAAATATACATAATATGCATACAAAAATAATATAAATAATAATATAAAAAATGTTTTTTAATATTATGTTTATTTTCCGATAATTTTAAAAGTATATATGGACAAGTGTATTATGAAAAAAGTAATAGTATTTATTTTAATTATCAATGCTTCATTGTTATTTTCTCAAAGCAGCAATGATTTAATGCAAAGCATAGATGACAACAACATAGAAGAAGTAAAAAATATAATAAGAGATGGATATAATTTAGATATATTTGATTCTAAATATAATATGACCCCTTTAATGTATGCTGCTAAAAATGGCAATATTGATATTGTGAGGGAACTTATTAATTTTGGTGCGAAAGATATTGATATGTCTTTTTATATTTCATGTATGGAAGGTTATTGGGATATAGCTAAAGAGTTAAATAATGCTGGTGCTAGTAATTATAATATTGCTATTAGTTATGCTGCTTTTGGGGGCAAATTAGACATTGTTAAAGAGCTTATTAATATGGGAGCAAAAGATATTAATAGTGCTTTGGTGAGTGCTTGCGAGGGCGGAGATATTGATACTATAAATTATTTAATAGAGATGGGAGCTAATGTTAATGCTGAAACTTTTTTAGTTGTATATAGAAATTATGAAGGGGCTATAAGAAAATCACCTTTATCAGCATCAAAAAGTTTGGATATAACAAAAAGGTTAATAGAAGCTGGTGCTACCAATTTAAATGATGCTTTAATTTATAATGTTAAAAACAATAATACTAATATGGTATTTGATTTAATAGAACTTGGAGCTGATGTTAATTCTTATGAGACTAATAGCGGAAAGAGTGTTTTAATGTATTCAATAGAGAGAGAAGATGCTAATTTAGACAATATAAAAAAATTAATAGAATTAGGTGCCAATGTTCAAGCAAGAGATAGAAATGGAAACAGTGTTTTAATACGTTCAGTGATGTATCAATATGAGAAAAAGGTAGAAGAGTATAACAAAACGATTTATAAAACATTCGGTACAGATATTAATATTATAGAAGAGCTATTAAAAGCAGGAGCAAACCCTACAGACAGAAATAATTATGACAATACTGCATATAGACTTGCTGCAAGAAAAAAAAGAAAAGATGTGATAGATTTATTTGACTCTTATATTGAAAAGAAATAGCAGAAATAGGAAATACTTAAAATATGATAAAAACTATTGCAGAAAATTATAATATATTAGAAATAACAACAAGAATATTAGTAGCCTATATAGTAGGTGCTTTGATAGGCTGGGAGAGAGCTCAGCATAAAAAGCCTATAGGAAGCAGAACTACAAGTATTGTATGCATGGGGGCTGCTATATTATCTTGCTATGAAGAAATATTTGCAAAAAGTATATTGATTCAAAACAGCCAATTAATGGAGATAGGAAGCAAATTATTATATTCTATGCCTGACTACAGTAGAATTACAGCACAAATTGTTTCCGGCATTGGTTTTTTAGGTGCTGGTATGATTATACAAAACAGAGGTAAATTGCATGGAATAACTACTGCTGCTATTGTTTGGGTTACTGCTTGTTTGGGAATAGTTATAGGTTCTGGAGAATGGATACTTTCTGCTATAGGATGTTTTTGTATATTTTTAAGCACATCAATTTATAGGGTGCCTTATTTTTTAGCACATAAAAATCATTCTGTTATATATTTAATAGAGTATAATAATAAAATTGATATTGAAAGTGAAATAGATAAATTTGGCATAAAAATTATGAGATTTCAAATTGTAGGTTGGAAAAAAGAAGAAAATGAAAATGAGCTTCCAAATATAATAGGAAAGATACATGTGTTTGTGCCTAATTTAGATTATGATAATATAGAAAAAATTTTTATTAACTCTAATATAAAGCCTATAAGAAAATTAAACCGTATGAATGAAAAAATAAATTTAGACAGTTTATGATAATAATTATTAAATTAAAAAATAGTTAAAAATATTTTAATATTTATATTTATTTTTGAAACAAATTTCATAAATAAAAAAACGCCCTTTAATAAAAGAGCGTTTATATTTAATTATTAAAAAATGAATTAATTTTCAATCCATATATCTGGTTCAAGTCTTGTATTTACTTTATTGTAATCAACTATTTCTATTCCTTTGTAATAGAATTTCAAAATTTCTTTATATTCTTTTTTTACCTGAGCCATACCAAAAGCTCCCCACTGACACATACCAACTCCATGTCCGCTTCCTTTACCTGTGATTATTATTCCATTATCAACTTTCTCTATACTAAATTGTAAAGAAGGTACTATTACAGGAGATAATTTATTTCTGAAATCTCTTGAAGGTATATCTTTTTCATCTATTTTTATATTCACAGCTTTTCCAGATTTAGGGTCTTTGTTTACTTTTATAGAAGAGCCTTCATTAGCTTCTAAAGCAAAATCATTATTTAACTCTTTATAACTCAAAGCATTAGTCCAAGGTTTTATTTGAGCATTACAATAAGGACATTCAACTCCCTCTAAATATGGTACATTAGCTCCAAACACATTTTTAGCACTGTCTGTATATCCGCCGCATAATGCACTAAAATATGTAGCTATTACTTTATTATTATATACAGCTATTTCAGATTTTGTTCTGTCTACTGCCTGCTCTGTATTCCAATTAATTTTTTCTCTGCCGTTGTATACTTGGTATTTTGTTGTATTGTCAACGTCGAAAGGCTTTTGACCATTATTTTTTAATATATGAAATATAGCATAAGTACGTGCTGCAACAGCTTGTGCTTTTAATGCTTCCATAGGCCAAGAAGGAGACATCTCATGAGGCAATACCCCTTTAACATAATCTTCAATATCTAGTTCATTAATTACTATCATAGTGTTGTTGTAAGGTATAAACTTTAATGAACCATAATATTCTTTACCGTTTAGTGTAAAACCGTCTTTAGTTTCAAAAACTATCCCTTCTTTATAGACTCCAACATCATTAATTTTTAAGCCCAATCTGTTTTCTACAACCATTACTGTTTCATTAGTTAAGCCTGATATTATTTCACTTTCATATTTATAATTATATGCTTTATATGGACCTTTTATGTTAATTGTATATGGAGCTTTTACATCTGTTAAATATACTTTAATATTATTAATTTGAGCAAATGCAAAAATAGAATTGATTATAAATAAGACTAATATTATAAATAAAAATCTATTTAATTTCATAAATATGTTTCTCCTCCAAATGTTTATATGGTTTTTTAATTATCGTAAATTAATATCGGAAGTTAATAAAAGTACTTGATATATTTATTGTATTACAAGATATTCACTTTCATTATGTATTCTGTCTAAAGCTGTAACATAATATATATATTTAATGTTTTTATCTGCTTTTTCATCTCTATAAACTATCTTACAATTAGTATTAAAATCTTCTCTTCTAATTTTATCTATAATTTCAAGTTTGCCGTCATTTACCTTTTTTCTGTATATCACATAATAAACAGAAGTGCCATTTACAACATGAGAGTATTTATCAAGCTTATATTCATTAGGGTCTGTAAAACTAATTATATTTACACCAAAAGATTTTTTAAGACTTGGATTTTCTAATTTTAGCGGAGGAGTATTGATATCTCTCATTGTGTTCATAGTTGGAACTACCGCTTTAAATACATAATTATTTTTCTTAATATTCTCAATAGCTTTATATCCATAATCTCCAGTGCCTACATCATTTAAATACATATTATGCATAGTAAAAAATGAAGAGCCTTTTATATAACATTTACCAACATATCTTATATAATCAACTTGTTTAGACATCACCCATACATCTTTCCAAGGTTCATATTTATCTTCTCTTCCCATTTTGTATAATGCATGTCCTATATATATGTCAGCAATATTTTCTTTGTTTGTAGCTTTTCTTGCTTCTCCTATCCACCAATTAACCATTTTATCGAAAGGCACTGTTTGATGTGAAGAGCTCCAATAAATTTGCGGAATAATAGCATCAACATACATCTTGTTTAGTCCATCTTTTTCTGTGGCGTTGTTTATGGTAGTAGTTTTTTGACCATTAAGCATCCAAAGTAAAACATCAGCATGCAAAGCATCAAAGTTTGGATTGTAGGATTTACTATCGCTCCCATTGGGGTCGCCCTTATATTCGCTTAAAGGCTCTTTATTTCTCCAAACTCCAGCAGGAGATATAGTCCATTTTACATAAGGCTTTCTTGATTTTATTTCTTTATATATGCTGCTTACTAAATTATTAATATTATTTCTTCTCCAAGCATATAATCCATTAACTCCATAATCATCATATGAAGTGTTATTAGCATCATAACCTAAACTGCTTGCATATTTTGAAGAGCTTACACTGTCAGGCCAATCTCTATATGTTTTGCCGTTTAATGAGTTTTGATAAAAATAATCATCAAAATGAATGCCGTCTATATCATAGTTTTCAACTACTTCTATAATAGAGTCCATTACATATTTTGAACTTATAGGCTCACCCGGGTCTAAATATAGTCTATTATCATACCAATGAACAGGTTTAAGCCCATTTGAAACATAAGTATGAATAAAGTTTTTTTTAGAAAATTGTTCTTCATAGCTTTTGTTAGTGTCGTATTTTAATGATATTCTGTATGGGTTAAACCAAGCATGCACTTCTATATTTCTTTTATGAGCTTCATTTATTATAAACTCAAGCATATCTGTTTTGAAAGGGTAATCATCTCTCTCATCTTCAGGATTAATACCAAAAAAATATCTTGTAGTAGGGTTAATTTTTGATTTGAATATAACTCCCGCATCAGGCTTAACTTGCACAAACACTGCATTAAAATTATTGTTATAAAGAGTATCCAAATATTTTATTATTAAAGCTTTTTGTTTAGCTTCATTTCCTCCCATTAGAGGCCAATCAATGTTTGCAACTGTTGAAAACCAAGCTGCCCTAAACTCTCTATACATAGGGTTTTGGCTTCTGTCTTCATCTATGTTAGTTAAAAGCATTTTGTTAATGATTTCATCTTCTTTATATTTTATACTTTGACATGATAAGATAATTGATAATAATATTGTTAGAAATAATAATTGCTTCTTCATAAATCCTACAAAACAAAAATTTATTTATTAGTCTCGGTATTTGTATATAAACTATTGAGGCTATTATGATTTGTACTTGAAAAATATTTATTATATTGTAAATTTATATTATAAGATTATTTTTTTGTATATTATTATTTTTAAGTTTTTTATGACGATAATGAGTAATAATATATGTAACTACTGAGGAAATAAGATAATGAAAAAAATAATTTCTGTAATTTTAATGATATCTATTTTATCACCTTTAATGGCACAAAATAACTATACTTTCCCTGAATATATGGAAAGACTTCAAAGACAAGTTCCTAAAAAAGCCATACAGTGGTTCGAAGAAAATGGATATTCTGATGCTTATGGGGTAGATAAACGTATATTTATTTTCTATAGAGGTATAAGCAGATATCATAAATATGCCAGATATAAGGGCAGTATAGATGAGGCCAATAGAGCAGCAAGCGATTTTAGACAGGCTTTAGAAATACCAAATGATAATGTATTTAATTTTAATACTAGAGCTATGTTATATTTAGGCGGACTTCTTGCAACTATACCGGGAGACAAAGAATTACCAGCTAGAATATTTAATTATTATATAGCAAATACAAGTCCATTCGATCCTGATTATCCTACTGCAGTATATTGGGCATTATATTTAAATTATCTTGATAAAGAAACATATAATACATACTATAATAGATTAGTTTCACTTGAAGAAACTCAAGTTTACCCAGTAGCTATAATATATGATTATGCCACAGCCACTTATAAGAGCATTCCAGAAATGTTGGCTAAAATACCTGCACCTAAAGATGTAAAACCTAATACTTATCAATGGACACAAAATGGTATGAATATTTATACTTTAGTTAGCGATTCTGTACCTATTATACCAGAAGATAGAGTTTTGCCTACATATGGCGTACAGGTTTCTCCTTCTTTTGAGGAATATCCTCCTGCAAGCAGAGTACCAGACCCGGGTGATAATAGAAGAAGACTTATAGAAGAGAGAGAAGTTTTAGAAAAAATATTCACTGAAAAGTTTTATATTGAAACAAATCAAACTGTAACTAATGATATTATTACTGATGATATATTTACAAATACTGTGGTTACTAATGAGATGATAAATACTAATGAGATGGTTACTAATAATATAATGACTAATAATACTATAGAAACTTTCTCTAATGCAGATACATATACTTTAAATGTACTTGTAGATAAAGTTAATACTTATGATAGTGTTAGAATAAATATAGCTGGAAAAGAATATAATATTTTTAATAATGATAATTTTACAATTGATTTACCTGAAGGTGAATATGATGTTCAGATTTATATAGCTGATAAGATGTATAACAATAAAGTAAAGATAACCAAAGGATATTATAATTTGCTTTATGTGGAAGTAAAAGAGGGTAAATTGGTTAATAATATGAATAATCAATAGCTATATTAGGCATTTGTTAAATTTAATAATTGGAGATATGATGCTTAATATAAAAAAACCTAGAGGTACAAACGACTTTTTTTATGATTCTTCCGAGAGGTTAGAGTTTATAGAAAACAAAATAAAAGAGATAGTAAGATTATACGGTTATAAAAGGATAAGAACTCCTTTATTTGAGTATACTGACCTTTTTACCAGAGGTATTGGAGAGGGTACTGATATAGTTGGAAAGGAGATGTTTACTTTTGAAGATAGGGGAGGACGTTCTCTTACTTTAAGACCAGAAGGTACTGCTTCGGTGGCTCGTGCTTATGTTGAGAATTCTCTGCAAAATGAATATGCTATTAACAAGCTTTTTTATTTGGGCACTATGTATAGAGCTGAGAGGCCGCAAAAGGGCAGATATAGAGAATTTAATCAATTTGGCATAGAATGTATTGGCGGAACTTCTCCTGTAATAGATGCTGAAGTTATAGCTTTAAATATCAACATATTAAAAGAGTTCGGCATAGATAATGTTAATTTGCTTATAAATACTGTTGGATGCAGTAATTGTAAGCCTAATTATAATAAGGCACTTAGAGAAGCTATTGGGGAGAGAAAAAATGAGCTTTGTGAAACTTGCCAAAATAGGTACGAAAATAATATTTTAAGAATATTAGATTGTAAAAATGAAAAATGTAAAGAGATATTAAAAGATATACCAAAGTTTTATGATTATGTATGCGATGAATGTAAAGAGCATTTTGATTCTTTATGTAATGAGCTTACAAAGATTAATCAAGACTTTACTATAGACAATATGCTTGTACGAGGTCTTGATTATTATACTAAAACGGCTTTCGAGGTGCAGACAAATGCATTAGGCTCACAGAGTGCCATACTTGGAGGCGGCAGATACGACAATTTGATAGGGCTTTTTAATTCTAATAAAGATGTTCCTGCTGTTGGAAGTGCTATGGGGCTTGAGAGACTTCTTATAGTGCTTGAAAACAATAACAATATTATCAATGATAGATTAGATGTTTTTGTTATAGCTTTTAAAGAGACTCAAAATGAAGTATTAAATATTATGCAGATTCTTAGAGCTAAAAATATTTCTTGTGATTTTGATTATAATATTAAATCTATTAAAAATCAGTTTAAATCTGCCAATAAAAGAAATTCTAAATATGCTTTAATAGTAGGTGAAGAAGAATTAAAAAATAATAAGTTTAAGCTAAAAAATATGGATACTAGCGAAGAGAAAGAAGTCGCTTTATCTGATATAGCAAAATTTATTAATTAATTCATACGGCTGCTTTCAAAGAAGTTTCTTATGTTTTCATTTTTGGACTTTTTTGCTAATTCTATAGAAACATTGTCCACAGCAGCACCGTTTCTCACAAGAAGTTTGCATATATCAAAGTTTCCTGTTTCTATTGCCATATTTAATGGACTATAATTTTTATTTTTATCTCTCAAGCTTATATTAGCACCATTATCTATTAAGGCTTTTGCTAATTCGGTATTATTGTTTTTTATTGCTATATGTAAAGGGCTATAATATTTATCTATGTGGTTTATATCCGAGCCTTTGTTTATGAGTTTCATAGAATTATTATAATCATTGTTCTTTACTGCTATATTTAATGCTGTTTCATTATTGTTATTTGTGATATTAACATTTGCATTTTTTTCTAAGAGCATATCTATTATTTTGCTGTATTCTTGAGATTTGTTTGCATTAATTAATGATAGATGTAAAGGAGTGTTTCCGTTGGTATCTTGTAAATTAATATTTGCATTATTTTCTAAAAGTATTTTTACACTTTCTGTTTTTTTATTAGCATTAATTTCTAAAATATAATGTAAGCTTGTTTGAAAATAAGAATTAGTGTTATCCACATTAGCTCCAAGATAAATAAGTGTTTTTATAGATTTTATAGCTCCAACTCCAGAAGCATAATGAAGCATTGTGTTTGTATCTTTAGTGTCCACATCTATACCAAGTGCACTTACTAAGTAATTTATATTTTCTACATTATCACCAAAAATAGCTGCTTTCATTATTGATATAACATCTTCGCTATTCATAAGCAAATATATATTTTTATCTAAATATGCTTTTAATATCTTTGAATTAGAATATCTTGAAGCTACAAATTCACTTCTTGGTTTTTCTATCATTTTAAAGTTAATATTAGCTCCATAATCTATTAATAATTTTAATACTTCAAAATTGTTGTATATGGAAGCAATGTCCATAGCAGAGAAATATGAAGCATCTATAGTTTCATTGCTTTTTATAATTTTTGTATTTTTATCTAATAATTTATTTAAGTCTAAATATGGAGAGTTTTTTAGTGCTTTTATAGAATCTGTTTTATTATTTTCTGCTGCTATATGTATTAAATAAAAGCCTCTTTCATCTTTTATATTTGGATTAACATTTTGACTTAACATGCTTTGTATAGTTTTTATGTCGCCTATTTTTACAGCATTAATCATTTTATTTTCATTTTCTGTAAGTGCGTATGATATATTTATCATTAGAACATATAATATTAGCAACTTTTTTATCATTATTGTTTTCCATTATGTAAATTAATATAAATTATTGTTAATCATTATAAACTATAATTTTATTATGTAAACTAACAATTTTCTAAGTTTATCAAATTTTTTATTGTTCTTTTTCTATAAATATGTTACAGGCACTTCCTACGGTCGTAAAAGAAGTGAGGTCTTACCATACGGGTACGCTTCATAGGGGGCAAAGCCCTACAAATAATAAAAAAGATAAAAATTCTATTGTTCTTTTTCCCGCAGCAAAAAGAACCAAAAAGTGCAAATTAGTGTTAAATCATACTAGTTGTATCATAAATATACTCACTATTTTGTATAAAAATATAGTCCTTTTGCTTCTTTGGGTCACCAAAAGAAGTGGGGTCTGGGGCAAAGCCCCAGATATTAAAACATAATATAACTTTATTTTTTTACAAAATATAGTTCTTTATATATGAACTAAAACTTTTGCATTCTCTTTTAAGTAAAATACAAACTATTAGAAAATTACATAACTTGAAAAAATATTAATAGTTTATATAATATTATAATAATTTTTTACTGGAGAATAAATAGATGCAAAATTATTTATTATATATAATAATAGCCGTTGTTGTTATTTTGGCTTTAATAATATTATTGGTATTAAAAAATAAATCAAAAAAACCTCAAGTATCTTTAACAACTTCAAAATCAAAATTTTCTCTATCATCATTATTTAGTAAATCATCAATTAACGATGAGTTTTTTGCAAGTTTAGAGAATATGCTTATAACAGCAGATGCAGGAGTTGAAACTACAAAAGATATTATTTCAAAATTGAGAGAAATTGTAGAAAAAGAAAATATAAAAGATTCATCAGAAGTAAAAAAACATTTAAGAGATATTTTAATATCTAAGTTTATAAATAAAAAAATAGAATTAAAAGAAAAGAATATATTATTTGTAGTAGGTGTAAATGGAGTAGGCAAAACTACTTCAATTGCAAAATTAGCAAATATATTAAAGCAAAATCATAAAATAATATTAGCAGCATCAGACACATTTAGAGCAGCCGCTATAGAACAGCTTGAGGAATGGGCTAATAGGCTATCTGTAACCATAGTTAAAGGTCAGCAAGCAGGAGACCCGGCAAGTGTATTATTTTCTGCTTTGGATAAAGCAAAAGCAACAAATGCTGATATAGTGATAGTTGATACGGCTGGCAGATTTCACAATCAAGATAATTTAGTTAAGCAATTAGAAAAGATGAAAAAAATAGCTACAGAGAGATTTAGCGAGTTTAATTTTGTGCCTATACTCGTATTAGATGCTAATGTTGGTCATAATGGCATAGAGCAGGCTAAAGTATTTACTAATGCTTTAAATATACAAGGAGCTATTGTTTCAAAATTAGATAGTTCTGCTAAGGGAGGAGTTGCTATAAGTGTGGCTCATTATCTATCACTTCCTATATATTATGGAGGATTTGGAGAGAAGGTAGAAGATTTTAGAGAGTTTAATGCTGAAGAGTTTATTGATTCTATTTTGCAATAATTGTTTTGGAGATTCGTATGTCTTTAGTAATAAAACCTTCTTATGATATTTATGGTTCTTTATATATACAAATAAGCAAAAGCGATGCTCATAGGGCTTTAATAGCTGCTGCTCTTTCTAAAGATGTAAGTATGTTAAAACCTTGGATGAAAAATGTCGGCAACGATATAGAAGTAACAAAGAATGCAGTATCTAACTTTGCAGATTTAGTACCGGAATTAGATTATTTAAAAGTAATTCCTAAAAAAGATAATTCTATTAATGATATAGTAGTAGATGTTAAAGAGTCTGGTACTAGTTTAAGGCTTCTTATTCCTATAATGTCTGCCCTTAATATCAATACCACCTTTGTTGGTTCAAAAAAATTGTTTTCTAGACCTATATCAGTATATGAGCAGATATGGAAAGAACAGGGGCTATTTTTTGATAAAAAAGAAGACTCTCTTACAATAAAAGGTCAATTAAAAAGCGGAGATTTTACAATAAAAGGAAATATCAGCAGTCAATTTATAAGCGGTTTATTGTTTGCCGCACCTTTGCTTGAGGGAAATTCCAAAATAATGATTGAAGGAGAATTAGAATCATCTCCTTATGTATTTATGACTCTAAAAACATTAAAAGAGGCTAAAATAGAAATATTAAAAAATATGGAAAACTCTCTCATAGAAATATACGGTTCTCAAGAATACTCTGCTCTTAACTATGAGATAGAATCCGATTGGTCGCATGCTGCGTTTTTTGCTGCTGCTGGTGCTTTGGGCGGAGAAGTTACGCTTTATGGTTTAAATAAATATTCTATACAGGGTGATAAAGAGATATTAAATATATTAAAGTTTATGGGTGCTTCTACCAATTGCAATGAAGATGGTTCTATTACAATTAAAAAATCAGGAAAACTTCATGCTATGGATATAGATGTGTCTGATATTCCAGATTTAGCTCCAATAATTACGGCATTAGCTTCTACTGCTAAAGGAACTACAAAACTATATAATGCAAGCCGTTTAAGATATAAAGAAAGCGATAGAATTAATGATTTAAAAGACAGTTTTACTAAAATAGGGGCTAAAATAGAAGTTACAGATGATGAAATCTATATAGAAGGTGTTGAAAGCTTAGAAGGAGGAAGTACTACCTCTCATAATGATCATCGTATAGCTATGGCATTAAGTATTGCTTCTACTGTATCTAATAATGATATTATTATAGATGATGCTGAGTCTATTAATAAATCTTCTTTTAATTTTTTGGAACAGTTTAAGAGTATAGGTGCTAAAATAGATTAATATAATTTATTTATTAAAATATTTTGATTTATCTCTAAATCTTAAACGAACTACTCTAAATAAGGCCTCTGCTATTATATTTTTAGACATTTTTGATTGTCCGCTTCTTCTTTCATAAAATATTATAGGCTCTTCTGCTATTTTTTTACCGTTACTTTCAAAAGAATAATTCATTTCTATCTGAAAAGAATATCCAGCCGATAAAATATTATCAAAGTTCATAGTTTTCAATACAGATACTCTAAAGCATTTAAATCCGCCAGTAATATCCATTATCTTTGAACCTAATATAAATGAAGCATATCTGTTTCCATAGTATGATAAAAATAATCTTCTTAAAGGCCAATTAACTACACTAATACCGTTACAATATCTTGAACCTATCACTAAATCCAAATTCTCTTTTTCCATTCTATCAACAAAATTAATAACAAAATTAGGGTCATGAGAAAAATCTGCATCCATCTCTATAACATAATCAGGATTATACTGAAAAGAATGTTTAAACCCAGCTATATAAGCAGGTCCAAGTCCTTCTTTTTTCTCTCTTTTTAATAAATGAACTCTATTATTATTTAAATATTTTTCAACAATGCTTGCTGTACCATCTGGACTATTATCATCAACTACTAATATTTCTATATATTCAGGAAGTGCTAATACGGTATTAAGCATTTTTTCTATATTGTCGCTTTCATTGTAGGTTGGTATTATTATTATTGCTTTCATTTAGAATCCCGTTTTTTTATTTTGAAACATTATATATTATTTTTTTATGTTTTCAATATAATTATTTTGAATAATTATCAAGCTCATTACAAAAATTTACAAAGTCCTCATAAACAGTTATAGATTGCAAATATCTTAAATCTATCATTAATCCAGAATCTATATGCTTAAAAAACTCAACGTCCCATAACTCTGTTTCTATAAATCCTTTTTTATAATCATATTTATAATATTCAAACTTATAATAAAATGCCCTAAAATATTTTACTTTAGCAAAACATAATTTATATATTCTAAATATTATTCCAATAGTATCATTTGTGTTAAAAAACTTATCTGTAAAAATTAAAGCTTTATGCGAGTTTTCTTTCTCTTGATACCATTTATCATTTTCTTTTATTAGTCCATATTTTTTTATTATATTTTCTTTATCAGCAGAATATAGAGAATTATAATTATAGTCATATCTTACAATGTTATTATTATAATTTATACCTTCGCATATTATGTGAAATGTTTTAGTATCTGTATGTATATTTATTTTTATATTAGAATCTTTATAATTGTTATCTACTCTAAAAACATCATATTCTGATGGGCAGGCATTAAAATGCGTATCGCATTCTATATATATTACATTTTTAAATATTATTTCTACATCATGATAACAAGATAGATCGTTGCTTCCTACAATATGCAAGTCTGTTTTATAATCATTAATCATAAAATCTAACCACATATTATCTTTAATTGATGCATTAATCTTTTTTACAATTTTTTGTGTTTCTATTATATTAATACCATTTATATAATTAAAAAATTCTTCTTCTAAATATTTAAAGTTATTAAAAGCTACTTTATCTTTATGTTTATTTATTTTTATATTTATATTGTTTTCTCTGTCAAAAAATAATTCATATTGAAATATATCATTATTATCTATTATTATTTTATCATTTTCTTCTGCTATATTGGCTGTATTATCATTTTGCTCTTTAATATATTTTGCAAATTTATACAATATATTTTTATTATTTTATTTGGTATTGCTGTATATATTAATTATTTTATTATTATCATCAAAATATAGTATTTTATGCATATTTAATAGTTTAGTATTTAATTTAGTATTAAAATAAAAACATCTTTTAATAAATTATATATAATTTCTAATTGTTTTTCAACTTTTAAATAATCAAAATATCGCTTAAATATTTTAATTATTTATATTTATGTTATGATACTTATATTATGAAACTTAATGATAAACAAAGAGAAATAATAGATTTATTTTTAAATGACGGCATTTGTTTTGTTAGTGCATCTGCAGGCACTGGTAAAACAACAACTATTACAGAAGCGTATTTACAATTATTAGAAAATAAAAATCAAAAAGTTTCTAATATAGTTGTTATTACATTTACAAAAGCAGCTGCCAATGAAATGTTAATTAGGATAAGAAGAAAAATCAGAGAAAAAATTAATGAAGGCAAAGATATTGAGTATTGGAAAGACATTTATAAAGAAATATTAACTAATGCCAAAATATCTACTATACATTCATTTGCTAATTCTATTGTTAAAGAATATTCTATTTATCTTAATATGCCTCCAAAAATAACAATACTTGAAGAGAATAATGATTTTTATGAGGTAATTCATAATGAAATTTTAGAATTATTAAATGATAGTGAGTTTTCAGAAGATATTAGAAATAGTTATAGAATATTTACAGATGAATCAAAAGATAAATTTATAAATGATATATTTAATTTTTTACTAAAGATAAAACCAAGATTAGAAACTATAGAAGCATTTGAAGAAGAAGCTAATAATATTTTAGATATAAAACTTTATAATGATTCTTATAATGCAATGTTTGAAACTATAAACTATTTAATAGATAATAAACCTGAAAAGAATGAAGGTGTTACCATAAGAAATATAATAGATTCTATTAATGATTCAATAGATATTATAAAAAAATTAAAAGATATTAAAAATATAGAAAACGATGATTTATATTACAATATATTAAACTCTTTAGATAATATAAAAAACAAGAGAAACCTTGGACAAACTAAGCACACAGATTTTAAAACTGCTTTTGCTAATTTAAAAGGCGGCTTAATACCAAATTTTGAAAAGTATATAAAAATACAAAAAAATAAAGAAATATATAAGGAACTTATTAATTTTATAAAAGAAGCCTATAAAATATTAGAAAACACTAAAAGACAAATGGGTGTATATTCTCATGAGGATATGATTTCAAAGGCAATAGAAGCATTAGGAAATGAAACAATAAGTAAAGAGATAAGAAATAATATTAATGCCTTAATATTAGATGAAGCTCAAGATACAAGCAGGCTTCAATTTTCTTTTATCAATTTAATAGTATTTGGAAATAGAGAAATCGATAAAAAAACTTCTATAAAGGATAAAAAAATACTTATAGTTGGTGACAGAAAACAGTCAATATATAGATTTAGAAATGCTGATTTTAATGTGTTCACGAATGCTAAAAATATTTTTGAAGATTATGTGAGATATTTGCAAGATAATTATAGAAGTAAAGAAATGCTTATAAATTTCTTTAATGACATTTTTGAAAACAAAATATTTGAGAATGATAGAATAAAATACACAAAAGACGATAATTTAATTTCAAAACAAAATGATAATGCAAAAAATAAATTAGTTTCTTTATTAGTTTTTAATAATAATGTTGATGATGATATAAAATTAAATAGTGATTCTAAAACCATATTAGAAGCATACGCTATAGCTAAGTTTATAAAAACAAATTTAAAAAATGATTATAAAAATACAGCAATACTTCTTCAAACATTTAGCAGATTAAATATTTATTTATCAGTATTTGCAGAAGAAAAAATACCTTATTATGTTGATGGAGGAAATGGTTTTTATGAAAGAATTGAAATATCTAATTTAATAATATGTCTTAAATATTTAGTTTTAAAAGATTATTCACTATTACAAAGTTTACTAATGTCTGAGTTGTTTGATATAAAGATTGCCAATTTATATGATTTCTCAATAGAATTAAAACTAAATAAAAATTATAATTTATACGATTATTTTTCACTAAATGATTGCAAAGAAAATACTATAGAAATAGCAAAAAGGAAAAAATATTACGATGAACTAAAAAAAACAAAAGAGCTATTAAATAATATAGAATTAAAAATTAGTACAATGTCATCTTATGATGCAATAGAGGCAATATGTGTTGATACAAATTATTATAATTATTTAATGCTTAAAGAAGATGCAGAGATTTCTTATGCCAATATAGAAAAATTAAAAAAATTAGCTTATGATTTTGAAAATAGGGCAGGGGTTAATATTTATGATTTTGTTATTAGCTTAGATATGAATGCTAAAGATATATCATATGCCACAATACCAAAATTATCAGTTGATGCTATTAGGATAATGACTATACATAAATCTAAGGGTTTAGAGTTTAATAATGTATTTTTAGCCGGAGCGGGATATTATAGAAACGCTTCTAATGAAGTATTTGACTTTGTTGAAAACTACCCATATATAGAGATTCCTATACATGGAAAAAATAATGAAGAAAAATTGAAATTCTTTTTTGAAGATGATAAATATAATTCTTCAGCAGATAAATCTGAAAAAAAGAGATTATTATATGTAGCTTTAACGAGAGCAAAAGAAAGATTGATAATATCTGGTGAGAGTAGGTATAAAAAATTAGACGACCCTAAATCGTATAGAAATTATATAGACTCTTATCATAATTTTGATATAGAAGATTCTATAAATAATACAGCAGATGATTTAGTTTATATTGATGATAATACTAATGAGTTTATGGATTATTATTCTTATGGTATATTGAAAAATGCTAATTATGATTTAAATGAATTATATACTAATAATTTAGAGAAAATAAATAAAAAAATAGAGTCTGTAAAAATAAATAGAATAGTAGAGGAAAAAGAAAAACAAATAGAACATATTAGCCCTTCAGAAATAAATGAAACAGAATTTGATAAAAATGTTATTAGTAGATTATTAAGTAAACATATTTCTATACCTTTAGATGATGATAAAAACTTTGATTTAGAAAATCTTGAAACAATAAAAGCAATAGACATGGGTATTTTAATGCATGATTTGCTTGAGCATTTTGATTTTGATGAATATAAAATAAATAAAGAAAACTATATAGAAAAAATAAAAAATGATGCTATAAAACAAAATAAGCACTATGATGAAAAAGACTTAAAAAATAAGCTCGATAAATATTTTATAAACTTTATAAATAATAAACATATAACCAATATTATAAATAAAGAAGAACTAATAGTTTCAAGAGAACATAAATTCCAAAATAGAAAATTAGTTGAAAATAGAACTCAAATTATTAATGCTAAAATAGATTTAATTACAAAAAACACAAACGAAGAATATTTTATTTTAGATTATAAAACTACAAAATATTCTAAAGAAAAAGAAGAAAAATATAGAGCACAGCTTGAAATGTATAGGGATATTGTAAAAAAAACATTTAATATTAAGAGCGAAATATATATAGATTTAATATTTTTATGGTAATTTTTATTAAGGAATAGATAATGTTTAAATTTAATATTAAAGATAAAAATAATTATTTTGAATCTCAAGATAAAGCATATATTAACCCTCCAAAAAAGATACCATTTTTTTTAAGATTTCCAATATGGATAGCAAGTAAAAAAGTAAAAAAAGATTTACTGCTTGCAAAGATTTTAGCTTGGAATCCAAAAACAGCTATTAGTTCCGGTATATTAGAATCTTTAATTACACATGATGATAAGGAAGTGCCTAAAAGATTATTAAAACTTATTAGAATACAAATATCTATAGATGTATCTTGTCCTTTTTGCATAGATATGAATAGTTTTGAGTATGATAAAGAAAATGTAACAGATGAAGAAATAAAAGCATTACAAAATAAAGATATAGATAATTGTTTTTCTTTATCAAAAAAAGAGAAAATAGCATTAAAATATGTATCTGCCATAACAAAAACTCCTGTGATGATATCAGAAGAATTAATAAGTGAGATAAAAGCCGAATATTCTGAAAGGGCTATACTAATATTAGTTTCAACGGCGGCACAGGTTAATTATTGGGCTAGGCTTATAAGAGGATTAGGAGTTCCTGTTGCCGGCTTTAGCAATATTTGTAAATTAGAATAAAATAAATTATAAACAATTAAATAATATGTATGCACAGGAGCCAGACATATTGCAGTTAGGAATTCCTTAATTTCTTAAAGTATAGCATAGGTGTATCATAATT
>NZ_CAKVGN010000047.1 GCF_934747485.1 uncultured Brachyspira sp.
GTTCATTTAAACTTTCTCCTTTTTATTATATTGTATCATATACAATTAAATTGTCAAGTAATATGCAACTATCTTTTGTTAAGGAGTGTGAGATATTGGACATTTTTTAGTATAAAAAAAGCAGTATCCTTGTTATAATATTTTTTGATATAGAAAACAAACAAAAGGATACTACTATGAAAAAAGATTATAGCACAGAATTTAAATTATTTATAGTGGATGAAGCATTAGAAACTAAAAATATTAAAAGATTTTTAAAGATAGAAGAAATACCCAAATCTACTTTTTATGCTTGGCTTAAAAAATATAAAGACACTGGAACTGTCGCCAATTTTAGCACTAGACCGAAAACTTCTCCAAACATCTTTGATAATCAAGAAGCGATTAATTTAATTATTAAACTCTATACTAAAGAATATCGAGGTAAACATTATATTAAAGCATATTTAAATCGTAAAGGCATAGGCAAATCTATGAGGATAAAACACCTTATAGTGCTTTATCTTTCTTAAAATATGTCTTAAAAACTTCACCTTTTAAGATAAAATCTATACAAACAGCGGCCGAAGGAAGTGCCTGCGGCCATAGGGAGTACCTTTAGGTATGGTAACAATGGTATAGAATATACTTATCGCTGTATCAATAGCTCTAAAATAAATATTTTTGATGAATACTGCTTGAAAAATAAATTAGAGAGAAGATATATTCCTGTAGCAGCACCAAGATACAATGGTGCAGCAGAAAGAGTACACGGCATAGACGAAAGAGAATTTTACTCACGATTAAATAAAAATATAACTGTAGAATTATTAAGAGAAAAATTAAAAGAATATACACATTTTTATAACAATCAAAGATTGATTTCTTCGTTAGGTTATATTACAATCAAAGAAAGAATCGAAAATATTATAGCAAGTAAAAGTACAATATCTATGGCTCCATGACAATATTATATTAAATCTATATTGACTATAAAATACACTATGATATAATCTACTTCAAACGGCTAATATGTAGAGGTTTTAGTGAATATAAATGAAATAATGGATAACCCCGAAAAACAAATTGAGGTGTTTTCTAATATCATAAAAAAAATGAATTCTTCAACAGATTATGAAGAAAGTTTAATAACTCTTATATCTGAAATAAAAGCCGTAATGAATTCAAACACAATACTTTTATATTTAGTAGATCAAGAATTAAATAATCTAAACTTTGAAATGTCTATAGGTCCTTTAGGCGATAAATGTTTCGGTTCTATTATAGATAATGATAAACCAATAGCAGTAAGAGCATACACTACATCAGCTTCATTATATTCTAATGACCCTAAAGAAGATTCAAATTTTGTACCTTTGAAAGACATGATAGGAAACGAATTAAAAAATATATTATTTGTACCTGTAAAAATAAGAAAAAGAAACATAGCAGCAATATTTCTTCTAAACAAAAAAAACGGCAATTTTATAGAAAAAGATACTGTATTAATGAAATCTTTTGCACATTTAGTATCTTTATCTTTAGTTAATAAAATTAATTATGAAAAAGCACAATCAAGAGCATATGAAGTTGCTGCTTTATATGAGATGTCTATATCTATTAATAGATGCGAAACAGTTGATGAAATACTTAATAACAATATTAGCATAGTATGCGAAGCCTTTGAGGCACACAGGGTTTCTGTGATACTAAAAGAAAATGGAGTCTTCAAATTTAAAGCTGCAATAGGTATTGATGAAGATATTTTGCAATATGGGGTAGTTACGGTAGAAGATAATGTACTTGCAGAAATATTAAAAACTAAAAAACCTGTTTATTCTGTAAATGTTTCTAAAGACCATAGATTTAAACCAAATAAATCTTTAAGATATAAAAGAGAAAGTTTTATAGCAGCACCTATAATCATAAAAGATGAAATAATAGGCTTTTTATGTGCTACAGAGAGAAACATTAATAAGCCATATAATTTAAGTAATTTAATGTTATTAGAAATGCTGGCTCAGCAATTAGGCGAAAACTATATGCATATACTTTTATCTGAAGAGTCAAAAATAAAAGAATCTCTTACAGAAGAAATTAACTATACAGAACAATTGCAAAAAAGCGTACTTCCAACACATTTCCCAAATGATAATTTATTTGATATAGCTGCTATAAGCATACCAAGTAAAAATGTAGGCGGAGACTTTTATGATTATATCAAAATAAGCAGCAGTAAATATGCTCTTATAATAGCTGATGTATCAGGAAAAGGCTTGGGTGCCGGTTTCTTTATGACTATGACAAGGTCTATATTAAGAGTTTATTTCTCTCAAATAGACGACCCTGCAAGCATATTAAAATATACTAATAGGCATATTTTTGAAGATTCTAAAAACGGTATGTTTGTTACTTGTTTCTTGCTTGTAATAGACACAAAAAACAAAACTTTAACTTATTCTAATGCCGGACATTTGCCTCAATATTTAGTAAGAAAAGATAATTCTTCTAACACAAAGATATTAGAAGAAATGCATACAAAAGGCAAACCATTAGGGTTTATAAAAAATGAAACATACATAAATAACAAAATATCATATTCTTCAGATGATACAATAGTATTATTTACAGATGGAGTAACAGATACTTTCAATAGATTTGATGAAGTTTATGGAGATGATAGATTAAAAGAATTGCTTAAAAATGATTATGATAATCCTAAAGAGTTATTAGATGATATAGTAGAAGAAACTGTTGCATTTAGAGATGAGGTTGCTCAATTCGATGATATTACTCTATTAATAACTAAAATTTTATAATTATTTTAAAATCAACTATAATTTATATGCTTGATTAATTGAATAATTATTTTATAATATAGAGAATAACTTTAAAATATTTAGGATAAAAAATTGAAAGTAAAAGATTTTTTCAAAAACAAACTATCTAATTTAAAAAATAAATATAATACAGTAAACCTTAATAAATTCATAAAAATATATATAGCAGTATTGGTTATAATATTTTCTATAGGCACTTTAGTATTCGCATTTTTAATAGCAGATATTATAAGGCAGCCAGACGTTCAAGCAGTAGAACTATATAAACCTACAATACCAACAAAAATATATGACATAAAAGGCGAAGTGATATCAGAGTTTTTCTCGGAACAAAGGTCATTGGTGGAATATAAAGATTTGCCTCCTCATCTTATAGAAGCAATTATATCTATGGAAGATAATAATTTCATGAAACATGACGGTATAGATATAATAGGTATATTTAGAGGCACTATTGGTAATATGATTGTTGGTAAAAGACCAAGAGGAGCAAGCACGCTAACTCAGCAGGTAGCAAGAGGAATAGTATTAAAATCCAGAGAAAGAACTATTATAAGAAAATTAAAAGAGATATGGGTAACATTTCAAATAGAAAAGAGATTAACTAAAGAAGAAATAGTAACATTATATTTCAATCAAATATTTTTCGGCCATTCGGTTTACGGAGTACAGGCTGCAAGCAGATTTTATTTTAATAAGAATGTAGAAGATTTGGATTTAGCAGAATGTGCTTTGCTTGCAACACTTCCTCCTTCACCAAACACATATTCGCCTATTAATAATCCGAATATATCTATGAGCAGACATAAAGTTGTTTTAAAAAGAATGACAGATTTGAAGTTTATAAGCAAAGATGAAGCAGATAATGCCTACAAAGAATTCTGGGCTTCTTATAGCGGAAAGATAGGAAGAAGAGGCTCTACTGCTTACAGTGCTTCAATAGACAGAGCTCCATATATTACAGAATATGTTAGAAGAGAATTGATTGATAAATACGGTGAAAAAGCATTAAAAGAAGACGGACTTAAAATATATACTACTATAGACATAGAAAAACAGGAAGCTGCACAAAAATTATTAACAGAAGCCTTAAAAGAATATAATGATAAATATGAAGGCGGTTCTATGGACATAAGCACTATCTACGACAGAGAGCTTATAGATAAAGTAGAAATGCTTTCTTTACTCTTTGAACTTCCAGAAAATATGGCTAAAAACAAATTCTCCATATCAGTTCGTTCGCTTCTTAACCAAGACACATCAAGTTCACTCGCACTTATTTCAGATATGTTTGGTATGGAAGAAGTTAATGACATTATGATGGAAGTAATGAAAGCAGATGAGGCAGAATTATCCCGCCAGATAGAAGGAGCATTAGTTGCAATAGACCCAAGAAACGGATATATAGTTTCTATGGTTGGAGGTTCAGGATTTACTCCAAGAAACCAATTTAACAGAGCTACTCAAGCGAGAAGACAGGCAGGAAGTGCATTCAAGCCTTTTGTATATGCTGCTTCTATGGATATAACTAATTATAACCCAGCAACTATAGTAAGCGATGCTCCTATTGGATTTGTACCAGAGGAAGGAGAAGAAGGAAAGGTATGGATACCAAAAAACTATTCTGGTAATTTTAAAGGAGATGTTAGCTTAAGATATGCTTTAGCCGTTTCGCTTAATATTGCTACTGTTAATGTTGTAAATTATGTTGGTATTACAAATGCCATAAGATATATAGAACCTATATTTAAAGCAGAGCCTGATGATGCTAAATCTAAGAGAATGTTTAACCCAGATTTAACATTAGGACTTGGTACGGGGCTATTTACTCCATTAGAACTTACTACAGGATTTGCCACTATAGCAAACAAAGGTAAAGAGGTTGATCCTATACTTATAAGATATGTTACAGACAGATACGGCGTTATGATGGATAATTTTGAAGAGGATTTAAAAAGAGAAATTACTCTCAAAGGCGGAGCTAAACAGGTGATGAGCGAAGAAGTGGCTTATATGATTAGCGATATATTAGCAGGCGTACTTAGAGGCGGTACTGCAACAAGTGCTATGTATGAGGCTGGATTTACAAGAAGAGGTGCCGGAAAAACAGGTACTTCAAACGATTGGAAAGATGCTTGGTTTGTGGGATATACTCCTGAACTTACAACTGGTATATGGATTGGTTTTGACTCTTTCAAATATTCTCTTGGTAATCATCAAGTTGGAGGAAGAGTTGCTGCTCCTATTTGGGGTAAATATATGGTTGAAGCATTAAAAGATATAAAACCTACTTGGTATTCTCAGCCTGAAAATGTTATTAGATTAGAAGTGTGTGCAAGAAGCGGTAAATTGCCTAGCTCTTCTTGTCCTACTCTTACTACTGACTTATTTATAAAAGACAAAATACCTCAAGAAACTTGTAATGTTTGTGATACTTATTTGGAAGACAGCAGTAATCTTGATAGTATAATTGATTCTTTTTTTGATTAATTTGTTATGAGTAATATAGTTAATATTGATTCTAATGTTTTAAGATATAATAATATTTTAGCTATACCCTCTATACATTCAAGAGTATATTTTGCTTTGGCTGTGAGAGAAGCTTTTTATAATTTTAAGCCCGATGCTATAGTGGTAGAACAGCCTTTAAACTTTTATAAATCTCTAAAAAATGCCGTTGCAAGGCTTCCATTTGTAAGCCTAATTATAAGAGAAATAGAAAATGAAGCTGTTTATATACCTATTGACCCTTGCGATTCTATTATAGAAGCTATAAGGCTTTCAATAGATGAAGAGCTTCCGCTATATACAATAGATAAAGATATCACATCAATAAATGCCAACTCTCATTATCTTATGCCTGATGATTATTTACTAAATAAAATTGGGCTTGAAAGTTTTTATAATGAAGTAAAAAATAATTATTCATTTGTAAAAACTAAAACAGATGAAGAGAGAGAATTATTTATGGCTAGAGAATTAGCTAATATCTCTCAAAAGCATGAAAGAATATTATTCGTTTGCGGAATGTCGCATTGGGATAATATTTTAAATTTACTCAAAAAAGATAAAAACGAAATTAATGATGAAAAAATTGAGTATAATGAAGATAATAACAAAATATTTAACATACATAAAAACTCAATAAGTAAAGTGCTTGGAGAGTTTCCATTTACTTCTTATATGTATGAAAAATACAGAAACAATGAATTAGAAAAGTTTGATAAAATAGAAATTATAGAAACTATCTTTAGAGAGGCTAAATTAAGATACAAGCTTCCTATATCTATGCTGCAGCAAAAGAATATGATGAAGTATTTAAGAAACTTATGCATATTAGACAATTATATTCTTCCTGATTATATAGATATGCTTACAGCTTCAAAGTGTATGATTAACAATGATTATGCTTTGGAAGTAATGGAAGGTATGGAATATTATCCTTATTATACAGATGAAGATGAAGATTATCCTACAATAAAATTAAACCGAGACCCTGCCACTAATGGAATGGAAGGCTTATTAAAAGACAAAAAAATAAAGCTTCATCAATATGATAACATATGGAAAACTTCTTTTAAGAAAGTGCATGTAACAACCCGCCCAAAAGAAAAATATGAGGGTGAATGGGCTGATACTTGGAATAAGAGAACTAATTTACTTTCGCATATACCTGAAGACGTGCTTATGGAAAAGCATATGAATATACTTAGAAACAAAATTAGAAACATGCTTACAGAAGATAAAGCAAAAATAGAACCTTTTAAGGTGAGCATTAAAGACGGTATTGATATGCGTGAAACTATAAGAAATTATTATAAAAAAGAGATATATGTTAAAGAGATTCCAAAGATAAAAGGCAATATTGGGCACATGGTTGTGATATTTGATGAGGAACATGATGAAAATTATGATTGGAATATAGTTTGGTATAGCGAAGCACATGATGACAGCGATTTAATACTTTATTCAACAGAGCCCGGTAATACTTTAGTTGGTCCCGGCATATCAAAATGCTTTTTTGGAGGTTATGCTTCTTTAATGCCTCCGCAAGCTCCGTATGATGTATGGAGAGAATATGCTAAACTTAAAAAAGACGGTATAGTGAGAAATTATGCTGATTTATTGTTGTATACTGCTATAGTTTATTCTGTAGATAAATATTTAGGTTATGTTGCTCCTACTCCGCCTTCAAACATATTAAAAGAGTTCGCTAAAATGACAACAAAAGTAGAGATAGTTTATGTGCCATTAAATACATTCTCTAGTGAAACATTAAGAAAATTAAGACATTTCCATGTACTTGGAGCTAAGAGATTAAGAAGCATCGCTAACGATTATATTATTTAGTAATTATATATGTGTTAAAATCTATTAACAAAAATTAGTTTTTTTTATTTGTGGTGGCTTTACCCCCTGCGAAGCGTGCCCATAGGGTACACACCCCCACTTCTTTTGCGACCGAAGGAAGTACCTTTAGGTATTGCCACAAAGAAGCAAAAAGGCTATATTTTATTTAATCTAAACTTAATAATTTATTTTATACATAAAATATAATTATTATGATTTAGTATTATTTTTTTATTTGCACTTTTTGCAACTTTGACGAAGTCCGCAAAGCGAAGGCGGGAAAAAGTTGAATAAAAAAACGATAAAATATAATTGTTTAGATATATACTAAAACAATAAATTATCCAAAATATTATTTATGTAATTAAATTTTAAAATAAAAAATGCATGCATCATAAATGCATGCATTCACAAGGCAATATATTTTTTAAGCTATTTCTATTCTTTTCTCATACTTAACTTCTTCTTTTTTTGGAAGAGTAAGAGTTAAAACTCCATTCTCAAAATTAGCAGATATATTATCAACATCTATAGACTTATCGCTAATGTTAAAGCTCTGTTCATATTTTGAAACAACCTCTTCTTTATCACCCTCTTCACTTTTTATAACTTTCTTTCTCTCAGCATATATTGAAAGTATGTTCTCTTTTACTCCAATATCTAAATCTGATTTTTTTACTCCCGGCATATCCATCTCTATTGTATAGCCATTACCATCTTCATATATTTTATAATTTCTTTGATACAAAGAATAATCTCTCATACAGCCTTCTCCGCTATGGCATCTACTATTAAACATTGGGAAAAACATTCTTGACATAATACTAATCTCCTTTATTATTTTATATTTTTTAAGCTATCTCTATTTTTTTCTCATATTTAACTTCTTCTTTTTTTGGAAGAGTAAGAGTTAAAACTCCATTCTCAAAATTAGCAGAAATGTTTTCAATATCTATTCCTTTCACGCTAATGTTAAAGCTCTGTTCATATTTTGAAACAACTTCTTCTTTATCACCATCATCACTTTTCATTACTTTCTTTCTCTCAGCGTATATTGAAAGCATATTCTCTTTTATACCAATATCCAAATCCTCTTTTTTTACTCCCGGCATATCCATCTCTATTGTATAGCTATTATCATTCTCCTCTAACTTGTAATCGCTATATTTATAAATGCTATTTTCTTCATTATAAAAATTATCAAAATCATCCAATATAGAATGTAAAGCAGGTAAAAATATTCTTGACATAACCAAATCTCCTTTTTTCAATTAATAGTAAGCAGCAATTTTTTATTTTTGCTACACTATATATTATGCAAGAATCATGCCATATATTATTTAGCAAACTGTATATTTTTTATACGTTTATTGTGTGTTTTTATAAATAGAGCAAATACTCATTTTTATATATGTATCATTTATATACATAAAAAATATAGACTTGTAGATTTTTTATACTATAAATAAAACTATTAAAAATAAATGTATCATAACTAATACAATAATTTTAAATATATTATATAATTACACAACAGTAAAATTAAGGAGTCTAATTTATGCTTAAAGAGTTTAAAAACTTTATAATGCGTGGAAATGTAATAGATATGTCTATTGGTATTATAATAGGCTCTGCTTTTAGCAAAATAGTAAACTCATTTGTAGAAGATATTTTAATGCCTCCAATAGGATTAATGCTTAGCGGAATAGATTTTTCTAATATATTTATAGTGATAAAAAAAGGAATAGAAAACCAAGGTCCATACACTTCATTAGACATGGCAAAAAATGCAGGTGCGGTTGTTATAAGTGTTGGAATGTTTTTTAATGCTATAATAAGTTTTATAATCACAGCAATTTCTATATTTATAATAATAAAGATTGTAAATAAAATACAAGAAAAAATGCCGAAAGAAAAGAAAGAAGATAAAAAAGAAATTAAAGTATGTCCTTATTGCTATTCTAATATAAATATTAAAGCTATAAAATGCCCAAACTGCACATCGGATTTAAATTAAAATATTTATTAAAAAATATATATAAAAAATTATTTAAAATATTACTAAATACAGTATTGTAAAATATGTATAAAGTAATATAATATCTAAATATACCATAACAGACTATTTTTTAGGAGATTATACTATGAGAGACAAAACTTTTTTAATGATACCCGGACCTACACCTGTACCAGAATCTGCTTTAATAGAAATGGCAAAACACCCTATGGCACATAGAAGCAAAAAATTTTCAAACATATTAAAAGAAGTTTATGAAGATTTAAAATATGTGTTTCAAACTAAGAATGATGTATTTTTGTTTACAGCAAGCGGCACTGGGGCAATGTGTGCTGCATTAGAAAATATTGTTAATGAGGGCGATAAAGTATTGTGCTTAGTGATTGGAAACTTTGGTGCAAGGTGGGCAAAAATTGCAGAAAGCAGAGGGGCTGAAGTAATAAAATTAGAAGTTCCTCTTGGCGAAGTAATTAAACCTCAAATGCTTGAAGAGGCTTTAAATAAAAACAAAGACATAAAAATAGTAACACTCACTCATAGTGAAACTTCTACAGGTGCTGCTAATGATGTAAAAACATTATGTTCTATAATAAAAAAATATGGAGCATTGTCTGTTGTTGATGGTATAACAAGTTTATGTGCTATGGAGTTTAAAACTGATGAATGGAATATAGATGTTGCATTATCAGGCTCTCAAAAAGGGTTTATGATAGCTCCGGGACTTTCATTTTTAACTGCAAGCGAAGAAGCTTTTAAAATGCATGAAAAATGTAAATATCCAAGTTTTTATTTTAATTGGAAAGAGCATAAAAAATCTTTAGCTAAAGACACTACTCCTTTTACTCCTGCAGTAAATCTCATCACTTCACTTCATGCATCTTTGAAAATGATTAAAGAAGAGGGAATTGAAAATGTTAATAAAAGACATAAAAAACTTTCTCTTGCTTTAAGAGCCGCTATAAAAACTATAGGCTTAAAACTTTTTGTAGAAGATGATAGTAACGCAAGCTATGCCATCACTTCAATACTTCCGCCAGAAGGAATAACTGTTCCAGATATAAGAAAGACTTTGAAAGATGATTATGATATTATTGTAGCTAATGGACAAGGAAGTTTAGAAAATAAAATATTTAGAATTGGTACTTTAGGATTTGTATGCGAGAGGGATTTAATAATGGCAGTAGGAGCATTGGAAGCGAGCTTAATTAAATTGGGATACAAGTTTGAAATTGGAAGCGGAGTTAAAAAGCTAATAGAAGAGCTAAACAAATAATATTTTTCTAATTCTTATATAACAAGAATACGGCAGTATGCACTCGAAATAATAAATAAGAACTAAAAAATTATTATAAAAAAATAATACTAAAAAAGTATAACACACTTAAATTAGATTAATTAAATGGAGATTGCACAATGAAAGTTTTGATAACTGATAAGATAAATGAATGCGTTAAGGATATAATAGCAGATGTTTCTGAAACAGTATTTCTTCCAACTATGAGTGAAGATGAACTTACTAACATTATAGGAGAATATGATGCTTTAATGGTGAGAAGCCAGACAAAAGTAACAAGAAAAATTATAGAAGCTGGAAAGAACTTAAAAATTATAGGACGTGCTGGTGTTGGTGTTGACAATATAGATGTTGAAGCTGCTACAGAGAAAGGAATAATAGTAGTAAACTCTCCAGATGGAAACACTATTGCAGCATCAGAACATACTATTGCTTTAATGCTTGCCATATCAAGAAATATAGTTCCTGCTGTAGTTTCTACAAAAGAAGCTAAATGGAACAGGGATAAGTTTACAGGAAATGAGCTTTTTGGAAAGACTTTGGGTGTTATGGGGTTCGGAAGAATTGGAAGAAAGGTTGTGCATATTGCTCTTTCTATTGGAATGAAAGTTATAGTATATGACCCATTTGCCACAGAAGAGATTGTGCAAAAAGTGGGAGCTGTATACGAAACTTCTTTAGATGAGTTTTTACCTAAACTTGATTATTTATCTCTTCATATACCAAAAACTCCTGAAACAAATAATATCATAAACAAAGACAATTTATCTAAAATGAAAAAAAATGCTATCATTATAAATTGTTCAAGGGGCGGACTTATAAACGAAGAAGATTTAAAACATGCATTAGAAAACGGCACTATAGCAGCTGCTGCAGTAGATGTTTTTGTAAATGAGCCAAAAATAGAGACTTGCCCATTAGTTGAATATAAAAATGACAATTTAATACTTACACCTCATCTTGGTGCTAGTACAAAAGAAGCTCAAATTAATGTTGCTTTAGATGTTGCTAAACAAATAAAACAAGTATTATCTGGAGGATACACTGAATCTGCTGTTAATATACCTTCGCTTAATCCTGAAAAATTAGAACCTGTAAAAGACTATATGAAGATAGCAGAAAATGCAGGTGAGATGATAATGCAAATATCAACAGGCAAAATTAAATCTTTTGAAATAACAGCACAGGGAGATTTAATTAATTTAGATATTCAGCCTCTTGAAGTGGCAGTATTAAAAGGGGCATTATCTTCAATGCTTCAAGATGTAAACTATGTTAATGCTCCTTATCTTGCAAAACAAAGAGGAATAGAAGTAAAAACAATAAAATCTGAAACTCCTTCTACATTTACAGGAATACTAAAAGTAAAACTTACTACAGATAAAGAAGTTAATAATGTATCAGTATCTTTAATATCTAAGAATATAGCAAGAATAGTTAAGTTAAATGATTATGATGTTATAATAAAGCCTCAGCCTCATATATTAATAGTACCGCATATAAACCAGCCTGCTATGATAGCAAAAGTGGCAACTGTATTATCAAGCGACGGAATAAATATTGGTTCTATGAATGTATCAGAAAACATAAAAGGAAGCAATATGTCTATAATGGCTATAAACGTTGATAGATTAATAGACAGCAGCATGATAGAAAAAATATCACAAATAGATGGAGTTCATCAACCAAAGTATATTAAACTTACTTCAGGATATACACTATAAGGAAAAATATAAATGAAATTAGCAGTTTTTGATTTTGACTCCACTTTGATGGACGGTGAAACTTTAGACATTATTGCAAGAGAAACTAATTTTGCAAAAGAGATTTCTGAAATTACTGCAAGAGGAATGAGAGGCGAGATTGATTTTTTTGAAAGTTTAGAGATGAGAGTTGCTTTACTAAAAGGGATAAAATTAGAAACTGTTAATGAAATTTGTAATAGCCTTCCTATAATGAACGGAGCAAAAGAGACCATTCACGAGCTTCACAAAAAAGGCTATAAATGTGTATGCTTTTCCGGAGGGTTTAAAAATGCAACCACCCTATTTGCCGATAAGCTTAATTTAGACGGAGAGTTTGCAAATATATTTCACACAAAAAACAATATACTTACAGGAAAAGTTGGAGGCGAGATGATGTTTTCAAACAGCAAGGGGGATATGCTTGTGAGATTACAAAAGCTTCTTAATGTTTCTTATGAAGATACTTTAGCTGTTGGTGATGGGGCTAATGATTTAAGTATGTTTAAATATGCTAAAAAAAAGGCTGCCTTTTGTGCTAAAGAAGTTTTAAAAAAGGAAGCAAATATTGTAATAGATAAAAAAGATTTAACACTTATATTAGATAAAGTTTAAATATATTTTCAAAGGTTTTTATAAAAATCTAAACAACTATATTTTATCTTATAAATTTTGTTTTATTCAACTTTTCCCATAGTAAAAAGTTTTCGCCCTTTGGACACGCTTCGCGAAAGTACAAGTGTTTTACTCTATATCTTAGAATATATATAATACTTGTATTTTACCTAAAAATGCAGTCTTTTTGGTTCTTTTGGCCACAAAAAGAACTGGGGGTGTGGGGACTAGCCCCCACAAATAATAAACTAAAAATTTTCTAGTATATAGTTAAATAACTATATTTTATCTTATAAATTTTGTTTTATTCAACTTTTTCCCGCCTTCGCTTTGCGGACTTCGTCAAAGTTTTTACCCTACGGGTACGCTTCGCGAAAAGTGCAAGTTAAGAAAGTAATACTAATTATATATTAAATATTAAACTAAAAACAATGTAAATATTTATTAATGTTTTGAAACAACTCTAATAATAAAAAAGGAGCTTTATACAAAATAAAACTCCTTGAAAAATTATCTCTATAAAAAATTATCTTTTATCCATAGTTATAAACTCTTGAGGGTCAGAAACATTTTTATACGCTGGTCTTATGATTCTTCTGTCATCAAAATTAAGTTCTTCTATTCTATGAGCACACCAGCCCACAATTCTTGACATAGCAAAAAGCGGAGTATAAAGCTCTTTAGCAATACCAAGCATTTCATATATAAATCCAGAGTAAAGGTCTACATTAGCACAAACTCTTTTTTTATCTCCTTTTACCTTTATAAAACATTCTATAGCCCTCTCTTCTATTAACTCCATGAATGCAAGCTCTTTTTCTTTTTTCTTCTCCTTAGCAAGCTGACGAGCCAAATCTTTTAATATAACAGCACGCGGGTCTGATAAAGTATAAACAGCATGCCCCATTCCATATATAAGTCCGCTCTTATCATAAGCTTCTTTGTTAAGCATTTTCATTAAATATTCATCTATCTCTTTTTTGCTCTCCCAATTATCTATAGCCTCTTTCAAATGAATAAACATATCCATTACTTTAGCATTAGCCCCTCCGTGCAAATCACCCTTTAAAGAACCAATACCCGCAGAAATGCTTGAATAAGTATCTGTTCTTGTAGAGCTTGTAACACGTACTGTAAATGTAGAGTTATTACCGCCTCCGTGTTCTGCATGAAGTATCAAAAACAAATCAAGCATTCTTGCCTCTAACTCACTAAACTCCTGCTTAAGCATATATAAAAAATTCTCTGCTATAGAATATTTTGGTTTCGGTAATGTGATATGCAAATATTTTTGATTAACACTATATTGAAACATATTATAAGCATAAGCAATAACTGCCGGAAATCTTGCTATTAATTGAATAGATTGAAGCATTAAGTTTTCTAATGATAAATCTTCAGGATTAGGGTCATGAATATACATCTCAAGCACACTTCTTGAAAGTATATTCATAATATTTTGCCCTTCCAAATCTATTATATTCATTATAGTTTTTTTATCTAAATACATATTATCAGATATTAACTCTTTAAAAGACTGCAATCTCTCCATATCTGGAAGCTTACCCGAAAGAAGAAGATAGCAAACCTCCTCATAACCAAAACGCTTATTAGTTAATATATCATTAGCAATATCATTTAAATCATACCCTCTATAATAAAGCTTACCGTCTATAGGGCATACTTTTCCGTTTTTATCTCTTTCATATCCAACAACATCTCCAATATTTGTAAGCCCTACAAGCACCCCTGTTCCATCTTCATTTCTTAAACCTTTTTTTACATTATATTTCTGAAAAAGTTCACTATCTATTTTTATTCTTTTGCTTGAATGGTCATAAAGTTTGTACAATAAATATTCTTTTTTCATAAATATGTCCTTTAATATATATTTTTACATTATAGAAACTATTTTTTCTGCAAACTCTTTTGTGCCAAGTGCAGTTCCATTATCCATAAAGCTTGCCAAATCTTCTGTAGCATATCCGCTTTCAAAAGATTTCTCTAATGCATTTATTATTAATTTAGAAGCCTCATTCATATTTAAATATTCTAATGCCATCACAGAAGAAAGTATTAATGAACAAGGATTGGCTTTATTTTTTCCTGCTATATCTGGTGCTGTGCCGTGGGTAGCTTCAAAAATAGCATGCCCCGTTTTATAATTAATGTTTCCTCCCGGTGCTATTCCTATTCCTCCTACCATAGCTGCTAATTGGTCTGATACATAATCGCCGTTTAAGTTTAATGTTGCTATTACAGAATAATCTTCCGGTTTTAATAATGTGTTTTGTAAGAAGGCATCGCAAATATTATCTTTTATTATGAGTTTACCTTGCTCTTTTGCTTCTTTTAACTTCTCTTTTGCTTTATCTTCACCAAACTCTTTTTTTATTTCGGCATACTCGTCCATAGTAAAAGTTTTATGAGCAAACTCTTTTCTTGCAAGTTCGTATCCGTATTTTTTAAATCCGCCCTCAGTGAACTTCATTATATTCCCCTTATGAACCAAAGTAACAGAAGGAAGTTTATTTGCCAAAGCATACTCTATTGCAGAACGTATGAGTCTTTTAGAGCCTTCTTCAGATACAGGCTTAACTCCGAAAGATGATGTTTCTGGAAATCTTACTTTAGTTACACCCATTTCATTTTTTAAAAAGTTATAGAATTTCTTAGCTTCTTCTGTGCCTGTTTTCCATTCTATACCCGCATATATATCTTCAGTATTTTCTCTAAACACAACCATATTAACTTTATTAGGCTCTTTTACAGGCGAAGAAGTACCCTTAAACCATCTTACAGGTCTTAAACAAACATAAAGGTCTAAAGTCTGACGAAGTGACACATTGAGTGAACGCATACCCTCTCCAACAGGAGTAGTTAAAGGCCCCTTTATGCCTATAAGATACTCTTTAAAAATGTTTATAGTTTCATCAGGCAAAGGAGTACCTAACTCTTTTTGAGCCTTATCTCCTGCAAGCACCTCAAGCCATTCAATAGATTTTTCTCCGTTGTAGGCTTTTTTTACAGCCTCATTTACAACCATTTGAGAAGCAGGAGTAATTTCAGCCCCTACTCCGTCCCCCTCTATAAAAGGAATTGTAACTTTATTTGGTACTATCAATTTACCATTTTTCATTTCTATTTTACTCATATTAAAATCCTATTGTTATTAATTGTTTTTTATTTATTTTTTAATATATACTAAAATAACTATATTTTATCATATAAGTTTTTTATTCAACTTTTTCCCGCCGCAAAAAGTTGCAAAAAGTGCAAATATATAATTAGTATTAAATATATTTTAAATGTATTATAAACTATGTATTTTATTTATAGTTCTTTTGCTTCTTTTATACCAATAAAAGAAGTGGGGGCGTGCACCCTACGGGTACGCTTCGCAGGGGGGCAAAGCCGCCACAAATAAAAAACTTAAATTTTTTTTGACAAAATAAATTCTCTATCTATAAATTAATCTTTCATTAAACTATTCAATGCTCCTCCGTTTTTAAACCATTCAATCTGTACTTCATTATATGTATGAACTGCTTCAAAAGTCTCTTCACTTCCATTTTGATGAATTACTTTAACTATTAAGTTTTGTTTAGGCCTAAAATCATCAAGCCCTAATATGCTTATTTTATCTTTTTCTTCTATCTTGTTGTAATCATCTTTATCTTTAAATGTTATAGCAAGCATTCCCTGTTTTTTAAGATTAGTTTCATGTATCCTTGCAAAACTTTTAGCAAGCACTGCTTTTACATTCAAAAATCTTGGCTCCATTGCCGCATGCTCTCTGCTTGAACCTTCTCCATAATTCTCTTCTGCAACCACTATAGAAGAAATATTTTTTTGCTTATATTCTTTTGCCGTTTTTGAAACTTCTTCATAACTGTTGCTTAATTTATTAAATACAGAGTTTGTTTTGTCATTAAAGAAATTAACAGCCCCCATTAGCATATTGTCTGAAATATTTTCTAAATGCCCTCTAAACTTTAACCAAGGACCAGCCATTGATATATGGTCAGTCGTACATTTACCTTTAACTTTTATAAGCAAAGGCATATTTTCAAAATCTTTTATATTAAACTTATCAAAAGGTTTTAATAATTGTAAGCGTTTTGACTCTTTATCTATTATAATTTCTATGCTGCTATCTGGTACATTTTGTCTGTTTTTGTTTTCTGTGCTAAGTCCGTTTTTTGGCAAAGCTATTCCAACAGGCTCATCGAGTTTAACTTCTTTTCCCTCTTCATTAATTAAACTATCTTTTAAAGGATTAAATCTCAAATCTCCTGCTATGCTTAAAGCCATTACGGTTTCAGGGGAGGCAACGAATGCATGAGTATTAGGGTTACCGTCTGCCCTTTTAGCAAAATTTCTATTGAAAGATGTTACTATTGAGTTTGCTCTTGTATTGTCTTTCTCTTCTCTATTCCACTGCCCAATACAAGGTCCGCATGCATTAGTCATTATAATAGCACCAATTTTTTTGAAATCATCAATTATACCATCTCTTAAAGCTGCATTATATGAAGCCTCAGAGCCGGGGTTAATTATTATTTTTGATTTTACTTTTAATTTTTTATCTATTACCTGACGGGCAATTGAAGCTGCTTTACTCAAATCATGATAAGAAGAATTGGTACAAGAGCCTATTAATCCAACTTCCATAGCTGTAGGATATTTATTTTCTTTTACCTTTTTAGCAAACTCGCTTATAGTGCATGCTGCATCCGGTGTAAATGGTCCGTTTATATATGGTTCTAATTCAGACAAATTAATCTCTATTATTTTATTATAATATTTCTCTGGATTTTGATATACTTCTTCATCTGCTTTTAGATTATTTATGTTTTCATCAGCAAGTTTAGCAATCTCTTCGCGTCCTGTAGCAATTAAATATTCTTTTATATTATTGTCATAAGGAAATATTGAGGTAGTAGCACCAACTTCCGCACCCATATTGCAAATAGAAGCCTTACCAGCAGCAGATAAACTATAAGCCCCCTCTCCAAAATATTCTATAATAGAATTAGTGCCTCCTTTAACTGTTAATATTCCTGCCAATTTTAATATCACATCTTTTGCACTTGCCCATCCATTTAAAGAACCTGTTAATTTTACTCCTATTATATTGGGTATTTTGAGCTCCCACTCCATGCCTGTCATAACGTCAACTGCATCAGCTCCGCCTACACCTATAGCAAGCATTCCAAGCCCTCCAGCATTAGGTGTGTGAGAATCTGTTCCTATCATCATGCCGCCCGGAAAAGCATAATTTTCTAAAACTATTTGGTGTATAATTCCAGAACCTGCCTCCCAAAAACCAAGTCCGTATTTTTTGGCAACGCTTTCCAAAAAATTATAAACTTCTTTATTAACATTAAGTGCATTTTTTAAATCCTCTTCAGCACCCTTACAAGCCTCTATTAAATGGTCGCAGTGTATTGTTGCAGGTACAGAAGAAGAAGTTTTTCCAGCATTCATAAATTGAAGTAATGCCATTTGTGCTGTAGCGTCCTGCATTGCCACCCTATCAGGACGAAAATCTGCATAATCCTCCGCCCTCTTAAAATCTTTTACAGTTTTTTCATCATACAAATGAGCATATAATATTTTTTCTGATAATGTTAATGCTCTATTTAATTTTTGTTTTATACTATTAACTTTATTAGAATAGTTTAAATAAAACTTTCTTATCATTTCTACATCATATATTGGCATACTTTTACCTCAAAATAAAAAAAATAATATTGTTATTAGTAATACTATACAACAATATTATTTTTTATCAATTAGTAAATTAATATTTTTTTAATTATATTTTAATATTAAAATTTTATATTACTCCTTAAAAAAATTACCGTAAGCAAACCAAAGCTGCAAAGTAACAATACCATAAAGTATTAAACCAATTCCAATAACTACACTAACATAAACAGCACCAAGTATAGGATTGAATGCTAATACAATTCCAGCTAATAAAGTTAATACTCCGCTAAATAATGATAATCCCCATTTACTATAACCCTCTTTTTTTAATTCTATAGAAGAAGATATAGCAATAACCCCTCTCACTATTACAAAAAATGAAACCATATACGGTATAAATGCACCGCTGATTGTAAGATTAGATATAATTATAATACCACATATAGTTGTTATTATACCATCTGCCAAAATTAAAAGAGAACTTGATAAATGCCTCAAACTGAAAAAATAAAATATAGTGCTTATACCAGAGAATATTGTTAAAAAACCTATTATATATGCTAACAATAATACTGTTTCTGCCGGATTAAATATAGTAGCTATACCTGATATAATAAGTAATATTCCAAATACTAACCATAAAACTCTTCCTAATTTTCCCATAATTTATACACTCCGCTATAAAAAATTTAATAAATTATAATAACTATAATTCATTATATAATAATGATAATTTAATATATAAAAAAATCAACATTTTATATATAACTTTATAAAAATAATAGTATTTTTTTATTATAATCGGGAACTTTCACAACTATAACTTCGTCTAATATAACATACAAAAACAAAACAGGAGTTATATAGAAATGAAATCAAAATTATTATTATCTACATTAATATTAACATTAGTATCAGCATTGGCATTTGCTCAGCCACCTGCTCCAAGAGGCGGTGAAGTTCCTCCTCCTGCACCAAGACATATGGGAGGTCCTAGAGGTGATATATACAGAATGTGCAGAAATGCTGGAATATATCTAACAGATGCTCAGCTTGAAGAAATGGGTCAAATATCTTATGAATATGAATTAAAAATCAATGATTTGGAATATCAAAAAAGAAGTATTGATTATAAATTCAAGCTTGAAAGAGAAAAAATTGATTTAGACTTAAACTTAATAAAAGATTTAATAAGCCAAAGAAAAGATTTAGAAAAAGAAATTGATTATCTTAGAATAGAAAAAGATGTTACTGTTTTAGATGTTCTTACAGAAGAGCAATTAAATCAATTAAACTCATATAGAATGAGATATTATTACTATAGATAATCATTCATATATTTTCTAAGGAGATAAATTAAGTTAATTCTTAAATTATCTCCTTTTTTATTTATAATTTTAATATAGTCTTTTATCAAATATATCTGGCTTATCTGTAAATATACCATCTACTCCTATAGAATAAAGTTCGTTAGCAAGCTCTAAAGAATTTACAGTATATATATAAATCTCATATCCTTCATTTTTAATCTTTTTAACTAAGTCTTTATTTATAGTTTTATCATATAAATGCATAGACTGAGGTTTTAATTCATCTGCTATATCTTTCCAATGAGCTGTTTCTTCCCAAAGCAGTATTCCAAATTTTGAGTTTTTTGATATTTTTTTTAGTGTTCTAAGCATGTCAAATTCAAAACTAGAATAAAATATCAAATCTTCAGCTTTATTGTCTGCTACAGCTTTTACAGTATTTTCTACTATGCTATCCCAATATTTTTCATTTTTTGAAGCTTCACCTTTCAATTCTAAATTTACTATTGTATTTGTTTTTTTACATAAATCTATTAACTCTTTTAGAGTAGGTATTCTAGTGTTTTTGAATTTCGCATCTTTCCAAGAACCAGCATCTATATTCTGTATAGCATTATAATCTAAATCATTTATAATACCATCAAAATCTGTATGGTCTTTAGTCTCATAATCATGAAATAATACAAGCGTACCATCTTTCAATATTGTTACATCTGTTTCTATACATTTTATTCCAAGTTCTATTGCTTTTTGAAATGCTAACATAGTATTTTCAGGATAATCATAAGAAAATCCTCTATGTGCTATTACTTTTCTTAAATACATATAAAAGCCCTTTAATAGATTTTTTATAATTATTAGTTTGATTTATTTTTTATAATTTATTAATATTAAAAGAAGTCTGAAAAAGTTTTATCTTTATTATCATCTTTCATTTCACCTATATCATATAAATACCTAGTAACCGCTAAAGAAAAACCGCCTTTTATAGGTGTTCTCGGATAAAGAATTATTAATGGAGTGCGTTTTTGAATAGACATCATTACTTTTTCTTCATCAAATAATATTGGTCCAAGTAAATTAAGTTCTATATTAAGTTCAAATTTATCAACAACTTTTTTTATCTCTTTATACAAATTAACAGCCCAATCTATATTTTTTACTTTGTTTACAATTAAATAAATCTTTTCTGTAATTTTGTCAGAACATATCATTTTTATAAGTCTGTATAAATCAGTAAGAGAAGTTATTTCCGGATTAGCAATTAATATAATGTCATCAGAAATCTCATAAAACTTTATCATAGATTGCGTTATACCAGCAGCATAATCTATAATAACATAATCATACTCTTCAGATAAAGTTTTTAAATCATTAGCAAGCTTTGACAAATAAAAATCACTTTCAAATGGAAGAAGTTTTTGTATATTAACTCCCGCACTAATAACATCTATATTGAAAGGACTATTTAATACACAATCTTTTAAAGTAATATTACCCTCAAAATACTGCTGTAATTTAGACTGAGGCTTTACCTGCAATAATATAAAAACATTAGAACAATTAATATCTATATCAAAAACTAGTACCTTATAACCTTTGGAAACTAATTCACTAGCAAAATTGACGGAACATAAAGTTTTTCCAGCTCCACCTTTTCCACTAGAAAAAGATATTATTCTCGCCATATATTATTTCTCCATATATAATTTTAATAAATGAGCAACTTTAACCCTAACCTCTTCGTCCCAATCTAATATATGTTCTTTTAATACTTTAATAACAGCCTTCTTGTCGGCAATAGATACTTGTTTAGCTAACTCATCAAGGGCTTGTAGTCTTTTTTCAACATTATCACTTTCTAATCGTAAAAATATCTCTCTCATCTATATATTCCGTGATATCCATATTATTATTCTCATAAATTATACATTATAATGTTAAATTGTCAAAACATTATATATAATTCAGTCATATAAAATAAAACTATAAAAATATATTATGGTTAAATATTAATAATTAACTTGTTTTTATATTATTTTTTAATTCTATTTTCATTTCTCTTATTATACTATAACCTAAAGGTATTGATATAATGAAAGTAAACAAATCTGCCAAAGGCTGAGCTATTTCTATACCAACCAATCCTAAAAATTTGGGCAATATATAAACTATCGGTATAAAAAATATCCCCTGCTTTGCTAAAGCTAATATTGAAGCTCTTATTGTTTTTCTTGTGGTTTGGAGAATCATACTCGATAAAGTGATAAGTCCCCACAAAGGCAGAGTTAATGCTTGATAACGTAAAGCTCTATTTGCAACATCAAGCAATGCATCATCTTCTTTATTAAAAAGACTCACTATTAAATGAGAATTTGTAAAAATGATAAAATCAAATATTATAAGCACAATAGTTGAAACTCTTACACAAAAATAAAAAGCATGTATTACCCTATCATATTTTTTTGCCCCATAATTAAAACCGCATACAGGCTGAAACCCTTGCCCAAAACCTATAATTGATGAATTGGCAAACATAGATACCCTGTTTACTATAGACATAGCAGCTATTGCCGCATCTCCAAAAAAAGAAGCAGATGTATTTAAAAAAGCCGTAGAAAAACTTGATATACTCTGCCTGCAAAGACTAGGAAGTCCGCCGACAATTATAGCCTTATATTTTTCTAAACTAGGAGAAAAATCTTTTAATTTAATAGGAAGCGTACCCCATACATTTGCTCCAATTAATAATACACAAAAACTTATAAATTGACTTATTATAGTGCCTACAGCAGCACCTTTTATGCCCATATCAAAATAAAAAATAAAAAGAGGGTCTAATATTATATTGATTATAGCCCCGCTTATTAAACCTATCATTGCAAATAAAGCATTACCTTGAAGTCTTAATTGATTATTAAGTACGATAGAAGCTGTCATATATGGTGCCCCTATTAAAATATATTTCATATATGTTTTTGAATAAGGCAGTATTGTATTTGTAGAGCCTAATATATGTGCTAAAGGATTTATAAAAATAATTCCAAATATCAATATAATAAAGCCAACTATCATAGCAGATACAAAACCCGTAGCAGCCATTTTAGAAGCTTCAAGAGTATCTTTAGCCCCTAACCTAATAGAAATATAATTGCCGGAACCATGCCCAAAGAAAAAACCAATAGCCTGTATTATAGCCATCATAGAAAATACTATTCCAACAGCAGCAGTAGATTGAGTATTAATTTTACTTACAAAAAAAGTGTCTGCCATATTATAAAATGATGTTGTAAGCATACTAATAATTGTAGGAATAGCCATTTTTATAATTAATGGTTCTATATTAGATTGAGTTAAAGATTTATATTTTTCTTCTTGCTTAATTTTTTTATCTGTCATATATAATTTACCAATATTTAAATGTAATATATTTTACTACAAAAAAACAAATACACAATATAAAGAAAAAGATAATAATGTTTAGGAGCCATAGATATTGCACGTTTTTTAGTTAAAATAAAGTAGGTATTCCTTATAATATAAATAGC